>DASVSE010000381.1:0-14359 GCA_036388235.1 Rubricoccaceae bacterium
GCGCGACCCGCCGCGTGGCAGGGTCCTGCTTCATCAGAGCGATCCGGCGTCAGCGCGAAAGGTACAGGTTCCTCATTTCATACGGCTTGGAAATGTGCTCGTCGCGGACCGAGTCCACGAACGCGATCGCCTCGCCGGTCGATTTCATCTCGGGCCCGAGCTCGCGGGCGACTTCGGGAAACTTGTCCCACGAGAAGACCGGCTCTTTCACCGCGAAGCCGACGAGCGAGGACTCCAGCACGCCCGCGGCGCGCAGCTCGGCCAGCGTCGCGCCGAGCATCAGCTTTGCCCCGAGTGCGGCGACGGGCACGCCGGTCGCCTTGGCGACGAACGGGACCGTTCGGCTCGCCCGCGGGTTGGCCTCGATGACGTAGACGAAGTCCTCGCCGTCGACCGTCTGCACGGCCAGCTGCGCGTTCATCAGCCCGACGACGCCGAGGCGGAGCGCGATCCGGATCGCCGTCTCGCGGATAACGTCGACCGTCTCAGGGCGGAGCGAGAACGGCGGCAGGACGGCCGTCGAGTCGCCCGAGTGGACGCCCGCGGGCTCGATGTGCTGCATCACGCCCGCGACGTGGACCTCGCGGCCGTCCGAGAGCACGTCGATGTCGACCTCGATTGCGTTTTCGAGAAAGCGGTCCAGCAGCACCTCGTTGCCGGGGAAGACGCGGAGCACGTTGGCGACGTAGTCCGCGACCTCGTCGCGGTTGATGGCGATGCGCATGCCCTGCCCGCCGAGGACGTAGCTCGGGCGCACGAGGACCGGGTACCCGATGCCCTCGCTCACGGCGACGGCCTCCTCGACCGTCCGCGCGATGCCGTACGGCGGAAACGGGATCTCCAGCTCTTCGAGGAGGCGGCTGAACTTGCCCCGGTCCTCGGCGAGGTCCATGTTCTCGAACGGCGTTCCGAAGAGCGGCACGCCGGTTTCGAGCAGGTTGCGTGCGAGCTTGAGAGCGGTCTGCCCGCCGAGCTGCACCATCACGCCGACCGGCTTCTCGAGCTCGATCACGTCGCGGACGCGCTCCCAGAAGACGGGCTCGAAGTAGAGCGTGTCCGCGACGTCGAAGTCGGTCGAGACGGTCTCGGGGTTGCAGTTGATCAGGATCGCCTCGTAGCCCATCTCCTTGGCCGCGAGCACGCCATGGACGCACGAGTAGTCGAACTCGATGCCCTGCCCGATCCGGTTCGGGCCCGAGCCGAGGATGAGCACCTTCTCGCGGTCCGACACGACCGACTCGCCCGATCCAGGCTCGCCTGCGCCGTCGTAGGTCGAGTAGAAGTAGGGCGTGACGGCCTCGAACTCGCCCGCGCACGTGTCCACGACGCGGAACGTCGGGCGCAGACCGAGCTCCTCGCGGCGGGCGCGGACTGCCGTCTCGGTCGTCCCGGTGAGGTACGCGATCTGGACGTCCGAGAAGCCGTCCTGCTTGGCGGCGAGCAGCAGGTCGCGCGGCAGATCCCCCTGCACGGCTTCGAGTTCGCGCTCGCGCTCAACGAGACCGTGGATGTGGTGCAGAAACCACGGGTCCACCTTCGTCACGTCCGCGACTTCCTCGACGGACGTGCCGAGGCGGAACGCGTGGCGGACGTGCAGCAGACGGTCCCAGTACGGCCGGGCGAGGCGCTGCCGCACGACTGAACGGTCCGGCAGCGGGCCATCCGCACCCAGCCCCGAGAAGCCCTGCTCCAGGCTCTGAAACGCCTTCTGGAGTGACTCCGGGAACGTCCGCCCGATGGCCATCACCTCGCCGACGGCCTTCATCTGCGTCGTCAGCGCCTCGTCGACGCCCTCGAACTTGTCGAAGTTGAAGCGTGGCACTTTGGTCACGACGTAGTCGATCGACGGCTCGAAGCAGGCGCTCGTCGTGCCCGTGACCTCGTTCGGCAGTTCGTCCAGCGTGTACCCTACGGCGAGGCGGGCCGCGACCTTGGCGATCGGGTAACCCGTCGCCTTGGACGCCAGCGCGGACGACCGCGAGACGCGCGGGTTGATCTCGATCACGACCATCCGGCCCGAGAGCGGGTCGACGGCAAACTGGATGTTGCAGCCGCCCGCGAACGTCCCGATGGAGCGCATCGCGCGGATCGCCGCGTCGCGCATCGCCTGGACCTGCGGGTCCGTGAGCGTCTGCTGCGGCGCGACCGTCACCGAGTCGCCCGTATGGACGCCCATCGGGTCCACGTTCTCGATCGAGCAGATGATCACGACGTTGTCGTTCGCGTCGCGGAGGAGTTCGAGCTCGAACTCTTTCCACCCGAAGAGGCACTCCTCGACCAAGACCTCGTGGACGGGTGAGAGTTGGAGCGCGCGCGTGACCATCGCGTCGAAGTCCTCGGCGCGCCAGACGATGCCGCCGCCGGCCCCGCCCATCGTAAAGCTCGGCCGGAGCACGACCGGCTGGAACGGGTGCGCCCCGGTCCCCTCCCCGCCCAGCTCCTGCGCGATCTCCTTGGCTTCGAGGAGCGAGTTGGCGACGCGCGACCGCGCCTGGTCCAGCCCGATCCGCTCCATGAGGTCGCGAAACTTCTGTCGGTCCTCGGTAATGTGGACGGCCTCGTAATCGACCCCGATGACCTCGATGCCGCGCTCGGCCCAGAAGCCGTCGTCGTGGAGCGCGAGCGCGAGGTTGAGCGCTGTCTGGCCGCCCATCGTCGGCAGGACCGCGTCGGGCCGCTCGATGGCGACGATCTCACGGATCGACGCGGGCGTGAGCGGCTTCAGATACACGGCGTCGGCCGTGATCGGGTCCGTCATGATCGTCGCCGGGTTCGAGTTCACGAGCACGACGCGGTAGCCCTCCTGTCGGAGCGCGCGCGCGGCCTGCGTGCCCGAGTAGTCGAACTCGGCGGCCTGCCCGATGACGATCGGCCCGGAGCCGATGAGCAAGATGGTCTGGATGTCGGTCCGTCTGGGCACAGCAGGCGCGGTGGCGGGTGGGTCGGAGAGCGGAAATCAGCCAGCGCGGAAGCCGCCGACGGTTTTTTTGTCCTCGCGCTCGAGGATCACGAGCGCGGCGAACTGCGGCGGGGCCGTCGCGCCGCCCGTCCCGCCCATCGCGGTCGCGGACGCGAGGCGCCAGCCGTCGTCAAGGAGCGCCGTGAGGGCGTCGGCGCTCTCGGACGGGTGGCCGGGCGCGTGGTGGACGACGAGCGTCTTGTGTTCTTTGGCCATCGGGAGAGTGGTTGAGGGGAAAGGAAGTTGAGCAGGAGTGCCGAGCCAGTCGATTGCTGTGCGGCGCCGGCCCCGGCAGGCGGAGCACCGTCACCGCCCCAGCGGCTGCCAGATCCGGCGGTCCGGCTGGCGGGTCGTCAGCGAGCCGAGAATCTGGAAGAGCATTTCGTCGTCCGTCTGTCCGGCATCGACGGCCACCTGATGAAACGCGAGGTTCGCCAGCGGCAGCATCGACGTGAGGTCCACCTTCCATCGCCCTTCCTCCCGAGTGAACCCCATCCGGATCTGCCCCCGCTCGTCGAACGTCGCGAAGCCGGTCGGGCCGGTCGCCTCGGTGCGGACAATCTGCAGCCGCTGCACCGAGCCGGCCCCGATCCACCCCTTGCGGACGGCATAAGACAGCGACGAGGCCCCATCAAACGCCCGGACCGTGTCGGCCGGGACGCGGTGGCGCAGCGAAAAGACCATCAGGCGGTCGATAAGACGCATCGCGGCGACGTCCGCCGAGTCAGCGTCAAGGGCCCACTCGACGCCCTGTCCGTAGTACGCGAGCGTGCCCGAATCGACCAAGCCGACGACCGCGTGCCCGTCTTCGGCGAGGAGCGCCGTGCGGTACGCCTCGAATGCCTTGGGACTCGTTTCCTGAGCAGCGACCGGCGGTACGACGGCGACCAGAAGAAGGGCAGCAACGCGGAGCATCATGCGGTTTCGGCGATGAGGTCGAGGAACGCGTCGAAGAGGTAACGGCTGTCGTGCGGGCCGGGGCACGCCTCGGGGTGGTACTGGACCGAGAGGCCCGCGAAGCGTTCGAAGCGCAGGCCCTCGACCGAGCCGTCGTTGAGGTTGTGGTGGCTCACGGCCGCGACGGCCGGCGTCACGCTCGCCTCATTGACTGAGAAGCCGTGGTTCTGGGTCGTGATCTCAACGCGGCCTGTCTCGTAGTGAATCACGGGCTGGTTCGCGCCGCGGTGCCCAACCTTCATCTTCTCGACGCCGAGACCTTCGGCGAGGGCCATGAGTTGGTGCCCGAGGCAGATCCCGAACAGCGGCAGGCCCGTCGTGACGGCTCCGCGGACCGTCTCAACGGCCTGCGTCATCGCGCGCGGATCGCCGGGTCCATTCGAAAAGAAGAGGCCATCGGGTTGCCACGCGAGCACGTCGGCGAGCGGGGCGGCGGCAGGGAAAACGCGGACGGCGCAGCCGAGGCCTGCAAACTGGCGCAGGATGTGCCGCTTGACCCCGTAGTCGTACACGGCCACGCGCGGGCCGCCCGAGACGGAAACGTCGTAGGCCTCAGCCGTCGTGACACGGCTCGCGAGTTCGAGCCCGGTCATCGACGGGTGCCGCGACGCGCGCGCGACCAAGTCGGCGTCCGAGGCGTCGGCGTCGGTCGAGACGACGGCGTTCATCACGCCCGCCTCGCGGACGTGCCGCACGAGCCGCCGCGTGTCCACGCCCGTGATCCCGACGAGGCCGTGGCGCACCATGTAGGCGTCTAGCGTCTCCTCCATCGCCGCGTTCGACGGGTGCCGCGCGAACGCTCGCACGATGAGGCCCGCGACGTGCGGGCGGTCGGCCTCGGTCGCGGCCTCGAAGGCGCCGTAGTTGCCGATGTGCGGGTACGTCATCATCATGAGCTGCCCGGCATAGCTCGGGTCGGTCAGGATTTCCTGGTAGCCGCTCATCGAGGTGTTGAAGCACAGCTCGCCGAGGGCCTCACCTGTGGCGCCGGCTGACGTGCCGGTGACGACGGTGCCGTCTTCGAGGGCGAGGCGCGCCGGGCGGGGCGCGACGGGGCGGGTCGCGTCGGTCATCGCAGGGGGGACAGGACACAAAAAAAGCCCCCCGAAAACGGGAGGCTGCTCGGCCCGGCGGGGGGCGCGACGGTGGGATCGGGCAGGAGCCGAACTGGAAGCATCGGTGCGGGAAGCGCGCACGGCGAAGGTACGGCCGCCCTGCGGGCCGGGCGGCCATCCCGGCTCCCCGTCCCGACCCGGACGAATTCGTGCAGCACGCGGAGGGGCAGCCGGCGCCGTACGTGGGCGGCGTGGTCGGGGACGCCGTTCGGACTGTCACCGGACGCGCCTCGGGGCGTACCCTCCGGTGTCGTCCTCTCGCGCCGTGCTCCCGTCCCTCGATCCCTTCCGCGTCCGCGACCGAAACCGCCGCCTTGGCCTCGCACTCGGGGCAAGCGCCGTGCTGCACGTCGCGGCGGTCGGGCTGTGGCTCGCGGCGTCTCCGGGCGTGCCGGACGTGGTGCCGCTGCCGATCGTCGAGTACGAGGTCCGTGAGGTGCTCCCGATTCCCGACGTCGCGATGCGGCCCGACGCCGAGATGGCGGAGGTCGCCGAGGACGCGTCGGGGGGCACACCCGCCTCTCCCCTGCCGCCCGGCGAGCCGCCCCCGGCTGCCGACCCCGTGCCGGCTCGGCCTGCGGCGCCTCGTGCGCCCGCTCCGCCCGCATCCCGCCCGGCGCCGGTTGCGACGAGCCGGACCGGCGTGGCCCGTTCGGCGCCCGAGGCGCCCCCTGCTCCGGCCCGGGCAGCGCCGGCCATGCCAGCGCCCGGTGGCCCACTGACGGCGCCCCCCGGCGCGCCAGGCTCGGGCGGTCTCGCCTCTACAAGTGGCTCAAACGGATCCGGCGGGTCTGGCGGTGCCGGCGGATCCGGCGGGAGCCCGGGTGGCGGGGGGTCGGGCGGTGGAAGTGGCGAGGGAAGCGGCGGCACCGGAGGCGGCGAGCGCTTTGTCGAGCGGCCCGAGCAGAGCCCCCGCTCCAACGGGCTCCAGTTCGCGGTCTACCCCGATGCGGCCCGCCGCGCCGGTGTCCGCGCCCGGTCGCGCGTGCGCGTCCTCATCGGCGCCGACAACTCGACGGTCCGGGTCGAAATCGTCGAGCGGACGCTCATCGACCGCCGCGGCCGCGAGCAGACTGTTTCCGTGCTGCCGTACGGGATGGAGGAGGCCACGCTCGCGGCCGCCCGCGAGACGGGCTTCTCGGCCGGCCGCGACCGCGGCGAGCGCGTCCGCTCCTACGCCAACATCACCATCAGCATCGGCGTGGACCGCTAGCGACGCGCGGTCGGCGTCCGCCGGATGTGTCCCGAGGCGGATGCGGCGTCATCGGCGGGGAGCGAGACGCTGGCCATCAGGGCGACGATGGCCTCCCGCCGCGCGGCCCACATCGCGGCCGGCGCCTGGACCGAGACGGCCCAGAACGTCCGCCCGCGCTGGACGAACGCGGTCGCGCCGCCCGTGCCCGCACCGGCCGTCTCGACAGCCACGAGCGCCTCGACAGGCGCCCCGATGGGGCCGACCGGCCGCGCGCCGTGGTAGCCGACGCGTGCCTGTCCAGAGCGCCAGCCCTGTTCCTCGGCCGGATTGAGCCCGACGACCCGTTCGACACGCAGCGTCACGCCGGCGAGCGCGCCGCGCGCCGTGTTGGCGAACGTGTACAGCGCGTAGGCCGGCAGGCGGCTCTCATCGACGGCACCAGCACCGGACCACCCCGGGGGAAGGGTAACGCGCAGGCCCGCCTGCCCGACCACCTGAACCGTCGCCGTCTCGGAAGCCACGGCTGGCGACGCGGCCGGCGCCGCGACAGGGGCAGGTGCGGGGGCCGGCGTCGCCTCCGAGGTCTGCGCCTCGACGGGGGCCGCGGCGGCACGGGCGTCCGATGGCTGAGCGGCAGGCGGCGCGGCCGGGGCGCCCCACGGGCGGCTGACGATGCGCCGCGTCGGGCGGCGGGAGACCTGTGCCTCGGTGGTAGGGACAGCGGCGAGCGCGACGAGCGCAACGAGAACGGACGAGCGGAGCATGAGGCCGGGTGTCGGAGTCGCGTTGGTATCGGCCCCTCGTGGGCAACGCTTAACACCCCAGCAGGCAGGGGCCTTTAAACGCCGGCGGGGGACGAGCGGACGCATGGCGCCAACTCGTCCCCCGACACTCCCGGTCGAACCGGGTCTTGCGAGACCGGGCTAGAGGCCGAAGCCGCCCTCGGTCCCGCTCTGCTCCTGCTGCGGCGTCCGGCGCGGCTGGCCCGTCCCGAACGTGTAAGTCAGCGTCGCCGAGACCTGCTGGAGCTGCGGGTCGCGGATGCCCGTCAGGCGGACGTTGTTGGCCGTCGACGTGAACTCGAAGCGCGACGTCGAGAAGAGGTCGTTGACGCGGGCCGAGAGCTGGAGCGCGTTCGAGATCTTCTGGCTGAGGCCCAGCGAGGCGACGCCAAAGCCCGAGATGCGGCCGTCCTCGGTGTTCTGTGGGGCGCGGTAGAAGGCGAACATCTGGAGGTCCGTGCCGGGACGCACGCGCACCTGAAGGCTCGTCCGCGCCGAGTAGGTCATCGCGTTGGCGGCAAGGCCGGTCTGCACCGAGCCGCCGTCGACGACGGTCCGTGAGGCCGAGCCCGAGACGAAGCCGCGGAGGCGCCCGCCGAGCAGGCTCGCGAGCAGCGTCAGATCCGCGCCGTAGGAGTCCTGCGTGTCCAGGTTCTGGGCCGTCTGCGTCGTGATGCCCGTGACGGGATCGACGAGAAAGCGCTGGCGCACGACGTCGGTCGTGTGGCGGTAGAACGGCGTGAGCGTCAGGAAATAGCGGTACTGCATCGTCAGCTCGTACGCGTCCGTGTATTCGGGCCGCAGGCCCGGGTTGCCGACGCGGACGTTGAGCGTGTCGTCGAAGCTCGGGAACGGGCTGAGCTGGCGCGAGCGCGGGCGCTCGATGCGGCGGCTGTAGCTCGCTTTGAAGAGCGTGCCGGGCGCGAACGAGTAGGTCGCGAAGGCGCTCGGAAAGAGGCTCTGGTAGCTCTGGCTCGTCGCCGTGAGGTCGACGCCGAGGACCGGCGGGAGGGCCGGGACCTCGCCGCGAAGCGTGAAGTCGCGCGTGGCGGCCTCGGCGCGGAGGCCGGCCTGAAGGGCGATGTTGCCGAACTCGCGCGCGCCCTGGACATAGGCCGCGTAGACGCCCTCGTCGTACGTAAACGCGTTCGTGCGCGTGGGGTCGTTGACGAACCCGCCGCCCTGGCCGATCGAGTAGTCGAGATCGGCGGAGAGGCTCCGCTGGAGCGCCTTCACACCGGTTTCGAGGCGGACGCCGCCGAGCGGGCGCGAGTAGTCCGCCTGGAGGTACGCCTCGTTGTTGGTCTGGTCCGACGCGGCGCGCGAGAGCGACGCGGTGCCGGACGGGGCGAGAAACTGGTCCGTGAGCAGGTTGTCGTCGTCGTCGGCGTTGCGCGAGACGCGGGCCTCGATGGCGAGTTCGTGCGAGCCCGTCGCACGCGAGCCCCCGCCGCCGCGGTTGCCACCGCCCCCGCCGCCGGGGCCGCCGCCCATCATGCCGCGCATCCCGCCGCCACCGCCGCCAGCAGCGGGTGCACCGGGCGCCGTCGGGGCCGCTGCCTGCGCGAACGAGCGCCGGTAGACGAGCGCACCATCGAGGTTGAGCCCGCCCGTGTCGCTGTCCGAGAGGCGCGCCGTCTCGGTGGTCGGGCTGGCGTCGAGCGTGTTGGTGTACAGCGTGACGTTGTCCGACGCCCCGAAGCGCGTCCCGCCCGAGCCCTCGAAGGCGAGCGACGACTGCGGCGAGAGCGTGTAGGTCGCCGAGACGCTCGCAAAGTGGTTCTGGCCGTAGCGGCCGTTCGTGATGGCCTGGTCCGTCGTGAGGCCGATCGCGGGGATCTCGCGCAGCGACGTGCCGACAAGGTCAGACTCGTCGTAGCGGTAGCCGTACGACGAGTAGACGTCCCACGGGCCGGCCTGGTAGCTCAGGTTGCCGCCGAGCTCGGCGTTGGGGAGCGAGCCTCCGCCGAAGGTCAGCCCGCCCGAGAGGCCGCGGTCCGTCCCTTCGACGAGGACGATGTTGACGATGCCGCTCATGCCGTCGGGGTCGTAGCGGGCGCTCGGGTTGGGCAGCACCTCGACGCGGGCGACGCGGTTGGCGGGAATCTGGCGCAGGAGCGACGCGAGCTGCGAGCCGCGGAGCGGGACCGGCCGGCCGTTGATCTGGATCACGACGTTCTGGTTGCCGCGGAGGGAGACCGAGCCTTCGGTGTCGACCTCGATCGCGGGGAGCGTCGCGAGCGTCTCCAGAGCCGAGCCGCCTGTCGTGACAGCCTGCGCCTCGACGTTGTAGACCGTCCGGTCCGCGCGCTGCTCGACAAAGTCGCGCTCGCCGACGACCTCGGCCGCGCCGAGCGCGGCGTCGTCGGCGACAAGGCGGAGCGTGTCGAGGGCGGTCGTCTGGCCGGCGGTGATGGCGACGCCGCGCAGCCGGAGCGTGCCGTAGCCGACAAAGCTCACGCGGACCTGGTACTGGCCGGGCGGGATGCTCTCGACGCGGAAGGCGCCGTCGAGGTCGGCCGCGGCGCCGGTGACAAAGCTGGAGTCGCGGGCGGTGTAGAGCGCCGCGGTCGCGGAGGGGAGCGACTCGCCGGTTGCGCCGTCCACGACGGTGCCGGTGAGCGTGCCGCCGAAGCCGGCGGGGAGGCCGCCCGGAGTGCCGCCGGGGCGGCCGGGCGTCTGGGCGAGGGCGGCCGGGGCCGCGAAGCTGAGCAGGACAGCAGCGAGGGTCAGAATCCGAACGGGCACGACGGGCAGGGCAAGTGGTAAGGGCTGCCAACGGCTTAGCAGCGCATTGGGTGCGCGGAAGTGTGCCCCGACACAAAATCAACGCAACTCGGCTCCGGGCGGCCCTAGCTGACGGTCTTCTCGAAGGACACAAACGACGCGTCGTGCGCCTGCTCATGCGTTCGTAGAGGCGCTGAGGGACCGCATGGTCCGCCGCGGTCTGCGATACGAGGCGGACAACCCCGACGGCTCGGGTGGGTGCCTCAGCGGCCGCGGAGGCACCGGTGCTCTGCCTGCGCGCTGCGGGCGCCACGAACAGGTCGTTGAGGATCACGATGCGCGTCGGGCCGGCGAAGGTGAGCGACGAACACAGAGGCGCGGCAAGGAAGGTGGCCGCCCGACGTAGCTGCGGTTCACCCGAGGTCTCATCGGCGCTCTGGCAGCGGACGGTAGTTTCGCCGTCTCCGCCCCCGACCCCGATGCCCACCGCCCTCCGCTGCCTCGCGATTGCTCTGCTCGGGCTGGCCGGCTGCGTGCCCTACGCCGTCGGGACGACGGCGTCGACGGTCCCCGAGCGGCGCGTCGAGCCAAGCGGCATCGTGCAGATCGCCTCGGGCCGCCGCGATGTCGACGTTGGCGACGGCCCGTCGAGCCCGGCGGTCTCGCTCGCCAACGAGGCGCGCCTCGGGCTCGACGCCCGCACCGACGTCGGCGTGCGGCTGACGGGCTTCGGCGGCGTCACAGCATCCATCAAGCGCCGTCTGCGCGGGCAGGGCGACACCGGCTCGGCGCTCATGCTCGGTGCGGGCGTCGTCGGGGCGAGCCACGTCCACACCGAGGCGACGCTCATCGTGTCGCGGTCGTCGGCGCCGGTTCTTGGGCGGACGCTCGGCTCGCGCGTCGCGCCCTACGGCGGCCTCCGTTTCCAGGACCTCGCACCGTTCGCCGACGACGCTCTCAACACGCCGCCCGCCGTCGGCGTCTTCGCCGGGGCGCGTCTGGGATGGCCCGACCTCGCCATCAGCCCCGAGGTCGGCGTGTTCTACAGCCCCCGAACCGGGGAAGGACCGCTCCTCGTCGTGCCGTCGATCACGGTCCGGGGCGACCGCCTCCGGCGCGCGCTCGGCCTGTAGCGCGCCGCCGTCACGGCGCGGCCAGCACGACGGTGCCTGCAGGCGTGAGTTTGTCACCCGAGGCGAGCACGTGCATTCGCAGTCCCGCCGCCGAGAACCCGCCCGCCCGCCCAACGACATGGGCGTCACGGGCGTCGAAGATCTGGACCGAGCCCGCACCGACGACGCGCATCGCGCCATCGGGCCCTACGACGACGGCCGTCGCCTCGTCGATCCCGACCCCGATGAGGTCCGGGTCGTCCAAGACGACGCTGATCAGGCGGTTCTGTCGGCGGCGAGCCGCAAAGTGCTGGTCCACGACGGCCCACGAGACAAAGCCAAACCCCTCGGCTGTGACGACGTTCTTCGGCTCGACGGTCGCGAACGCCTCGCCCTCACCCGCGTCACGGCGCTCGTCGCCCGTGAGCATGGTGCGGCTCATGACGGCCGCGCCCGCGCTCGTGCCTGCCACGACCCCGCCGCGGGCGTAGAGCGCGCGGATGGCCTCGAGTGCGCGTGTGCTGTGCAAGGCCGCGGTGAGTCTGTTCTGGTCGCCTCCTGAGAAGAAGACGGCCGTCGCGCTGTCGAACAGCGCGACCGTCGAGTCGGCGTCCGGATGGCCGAGCGCGACGGCTGCAGACGCAAAGCCAGCGGCGACGAACTCGGCCGCCTGAGCCGGTCCGACCTCGGCCGGACTGCCGCTCGCGGCCGGCACGACGACGATCCGCTCACCGCGCCCCAGGCGCACGATCTCGGCGACGACCTCGGCCGGCCGGTCGCCGCCGCCGATGATGACGAGGCTCTGCGCGCGGACGGCGGGCACCGTGAGGAACAGCACAAGGACGGCGAGGCGCATCACGAGGGAGGAGAGCACGGCTGCACAGTACGTCCCGTTCACGCGCTGTTCTCCGCGCGAACCGCCGGATCATCTAGCTTTCGCCACAAACAGACCCCGACCGCTGAGATGCTCACCGCCGACACATTCTGCGACCTTCTCGCCCGGCGCATTCTCGTCCTCGACGGCGCGATGGGCACGATGCTCCAGCGGCACCGCTTCGCCGAGGCCGACTTCCGCGGCGCGCGCTTCGCCGAGTGGCCGAGCCCCGTCCAGGGCAACAACGACCTGTTGAGCCTCACGCAGCCCGAGGCTGTCCTCGACGTGCACCGCCAGTACCTCGCCGCCGGGGCGGACGTGCTCGCGACGAACACGTTCAACGCGCAGGCCGTCTCGATGGAGGACTACGGCATGGGCGGGCTCGTCCGCGAGATCAACGTCGCCGCGGCGCAGCTGGCGCGGCAGGCGGCCGACGAGGCGTCGACGACCGACCGCCCGCGCCTCGTCGCCGGAAGCATCGGGCCGATGAACCGCACGCTCTCGCTCTCGCCCGACGTGAACGACCCCGGCCTGCGCGGCGTGACGTTCGACACCGTCCGCGACGCCTACGACGAACAGGTCCGCGCGCTCGTCGAGGGCGGCGTGGACATCCTGCTCGTCGAGACCGTCTTCGACACGCTCAACGCCAAGGCGGCCATCGCCGCGATCCGGCGGTTCAAGCGCGAGACGGGCTCCGAGATTCCGGTGATGATCTCGGGCACGATCGTGGACCTCTCGGGGCGCACGCTCGTCGGGCAGACCGTCGAGGCGTTCTGGAACTCCGTCATGCACACGCCGGACCTCGTCGCGGTCGGCTTCAACTGCTCGCTCGGCGGGGCGCAGCTGCGGCCGTATATCGAGGAGCTGTCGCGCCTCGCGCCGGTCCCCGTGAGCTTCTACCCCAACGCGGGCCTGCCCAACGCCCTCGGCGGCTACGACGAGCGCCCCGACGAGACGGCGGCCATCATCCGGTCGCTCGCTGAAGGCCCGGCCGGGGCCGGCTCGGGCGCCTTCAACCTCGTCGGCGGGTGCTGCGGGACGACGCCCGAGCACATTGCGGCCGTCGCCGACGCGGTCGCGGGCGTCGCCCCGCGCCGCGTCCCGACCGTTACCTCGGCGACGCGCGTCGCCGGGCTCGAAGCGCTCTCGATTACGGACGATTCCCTCTTCGTCAACATCGGCGAGCGGACGAATGTGACGGGCTCGAAGGCCTTCGCGCGCCTCGTCCTCGCGGGCGACTTCGAGGCGGCCCTCGCCGTCGCGCGGCAGCAGGTCGAGAACGGCGCCCAGATGGTCGACGTCAACATGGACGAGGGCATGCTGGACTCCGAGGCCGCGATGGAGCGCTTCCTGCTCCTCGCGATGTCCGAGCCCGATTTGGCTCGCGTGCCGGTCGTCGTGGACTCGTCGAAGTGGTCCGTCATCGAGGCCGGCCTGAAATGCATCCCGGGCAAGCCCGTCGTGAACTCGGTCTCGCTCAAAGAGGGCGAAGACGCGTTCCGCCACCAGGCCACGCTCGCCCGCGACTACGGCGCGGCCGTCATCGTGATGGCCTTCGACGAGGACGGGCAGGCGGACACGCTGGACCGCCGGACGAGCATCTGCGCCCGCGCCTACCGCATCCTGGTCGACGAAATCGGCTTCCCGCCCGAGGACGTCATTTTCGACCCGAACATCTTCGCCATCGCGACGGGCCTGCCCGAGCACAACCGCTACGCGATCGACTTTCTCGACGCGACGCGGTGGATCAAGGCGAACCTGCCCGGGGCGAAGGTCTCGGGCGGCGTCTCGAACCTCAGCTTCTCGTTCCGCGGCAACGACGCCCTCCGCGAGGCGATGCACACGGCGTTCCTGTTCCACGCCGTGCGCGCGGGCATGGACATGGGCATTGTCAACGCGGGCCAGTTGGGCGTCTACTCGGAGATCGAGCCGGCTCTGCTGGAGCTGATTGAGGACGTTCTGTTCGACCGCCGGCCCGACGCGACCGAGCGCCTCGTGACGCACGCCGAGGCGATGCGCGACACCACAGGCCAGGCGACGGCGGCCCGCGACGAGGCGTGGCGCGACGGGACCGTCGAGGCGCGCCTCTCGCACGCGCTCGTGACGGGCAATACGGAGTACGTCGAGGCCGACACCGAGGAGGCGCGCCTCGCCTACGCCCGCCCGCTCGACGTCATCGAGGGGCCGCTCATGGACGGCATGAACCGCGTCGGGGACCTCTTCGGCGCGGGCCAGATGTTTCTCCCGCAGGTCGTCAAGAGCGCGCGCGTGATGAAGCGCGCCGTGGCCTACCTCAACCCGTTCATCGAGGCCGACAAGAGCGAGGCGACCGTCCGGACCCGCATCCTCATGGCGACCGTCAAGGGCGACGTGCACGACATCGGGAAGAACATCGTCGGCGTGGTCCTCGGGTGCAACGGCTACGAGATCGTCGACCTCGGCGTGATGGTGCCGGCCGGGCGCATCGTCGAAGAGGCGATTGCCCAGAAGGTCGACGCCGTCGGCCTCTCGGGCCTCATCACGCCCAGCCTGGACGAGATGGTGACGGTCGCCAAGGAGTTGGAGCGTGCGGGCCTCACGATCCCGCTCCTCATTGGCGGTGCGACGACGTCTAAGATCCACACGGCCGTCAAGGTGG
>DASVSE010000382.1:0-11102 GCA_036388235.1 Rubricoccaceae bacterium
GGCGAAGAGAACGGCGAGCGAGAGCCGGTCTGCAGGCTCGGCCGCATCGACGCCGTTGCGGCCGAGCGTCCCGCGGACGGCAATGGTCCCGTCGCGGCCGGACCGGTCGACGAGGCGGTAGCCGCTGCGGTCGCGCTCCAGAAACCCCTTGCGCGAGAGCGCCTGGAGGTTCTGGGTGACCGAGTTCGGCGAGCGGTACTCGAAGTGGTCGACGATCTCGCGGTAGGTCGGCCAGATGCGGTGCTGCTGCACATGCGCCTGGAGAAACTCGAGAAAGGCGTTTTGCTTGCCTGTGAGGTGGCGTCGGCTCATAGTCGGCGGTCGGTCGGTGCGCTGGGAATGTAGGACGTACGGACAGAGACGCAATCCCTCATGTGTGCCCTAACGTCGCTTTATCATACCTCGCACACGACATGTCCGATTTAGCCCGCGCTCATGCCGCCCTCGGGCGAGTCGTCGTCCGGAGATGGGGCGAGCCCTGCGTCGATCTGATCGGTCACCTCGCGGACTTTCTCGCGGAAGGGACTGTCGGTGTGGGTCCGCAGGTAGGCGTCCACGAGTCCCTCCATTTCGCGCCGCGTCACGGGGTCGAGGCGCATTCGGACGGCCGTATCGAGGTCCGTCCGGGCGAGAACGGCAAAGGCGCGCAGGGCGGCGCGCGAGGCGCGGACGCCCCCGCCAAAGCTGCGCCGCCCCCCGAGTGCGTCGTCAATCCCGTCATCGAGAGGCGCGACAGCCCCACTTTCGAGTAGCAACGTGCCTGCGTCGCCGAGCGCGAGGACGTCCTCGCGCTGCACGTCGGGCGCGAAGCCGAGCAGGCTCGCCAGGTGCAGCTGGAACCACGGGACGGCGTTGGCGGGCGTCTCGGCTGCATCGAGAAACGCGAGCGTCCGGACGAGCAGGTCGAGCGCGAGCGGATGCGCCTCGCCCTCGCCCAAGACGGCTCGTGCCACCTCCACGGCCCGCAGGCCGAGCGGAACGCGCGCAAAGTCGACGGGGAGGGTTTTCCAGCGGATGAGGTGCGACGCTTCGCGGAGCGTTTGCAGCCCACGCCCCGGGCGGTGGTAGAACACCACCTGGACGGCCGACATGGGCTGGAGCGTCGAGCCGAACGTCGAGGTCGGCCGGCGGGCGCCGCGCGCGAGCGCGCCGACGACGCCGTGCGAGCGCGTGAGCAGGGTCGCGATGCGGCTGGTTTCGCCGTAGTCCATCGTGCGAAGGACGACAGCGTCGGTGCGGACGATCATGCCCGGCGTACGCCGAATGCGTGCCCCGGGTGCCGCCAGACCTCCCGGCTAAGCGACCGGTGGGCACGAAGCGCGCCCAGGATTTTTCCGGTCGGGTTAGACCACCGCCCTCGGCGCGTCTTGGCGAGCGTGTGCCACCTCGGGCACGCACCGACCTCCGACCCCATGCCTTGGCTCTACCGACTCCAGACCCGCGCCGGCCTCACGGGCCCCGAAGGCACCGCCGCCGTCGTGCTCGTGCTCGCCCTGGCGGGCGGCCTCGCCGCCCAGCGTGTCCAGGCCGCCGCGACGCCCGTTGCGCCGGACTTCTATGCGGCGGCCGATGCCGCGTTCGTCGCAGCCAACCGCCCCGATGCGCCGACCGACGGGCCGGCCCCTCTCCTGGTAGCGACGGCTGCCCCGGCAGACACGCTCGCGGACAGCCTGCACGTCGAGGGCGACACGCTGCTGGCCGAGGCCGGCGGGACGTGGACGCCCGAGAGCGCACCCGCCGAGGCCGACGCGGCCGTCGCCTCGTCGGCGCGGCGCAGCAGCGGACGCAAACCGCCGCCGGTCCGGACGAACCTCAACACGGCGTCGTCGGAGGAGCTGCAGCGGCTGCCGCGCATCGGGCCGGCCCTCGCCGGGCGCATCCTGGAGTACCGCCGCGTCCATGGCCGCTTCGGCAGTGCGGCCGAACTGACGGAGGTCCGCGGCATCGGCGACCGCACGATGGAACGCCTCGCCCCGTGGGTTCACATCTGAGGCTCGGACGGGGCCGCGGCGCGTCTACTTTCGCCGTCCGACCCTCCGCGACCCGATGCCCGACGCTGCCGTCCCGCCCCCCGCCGCTTTCGCCGCCGCGGCCCGTGTCCAGCCGGCCGACTATGCCGAGATGGTGCAGCGCGCCGAGGCCGACCCGGACGCGTTCTGGCTGGCCGAAGCGCGCCGCCTCGACTGGATCACGCCCCCAACTCAGGCGGCGGACGTGAGCTTCGGCCCCGACGACGTCCACATCCGGTGGTTTGCCGACGGCACGCTCAACGCCTGCTACAACGCCCTCGACCGGCACGTCGCCGCCGGCCTCGGCGAGCAGACCGCCTTCCGCTTCGAGCCCGATGATCCGGCCGATCCCGACGGAGCGCGTCGCGACATCACCTACGCCCAGACGCTTGCGAGCGTGCAGCGGATGGCCAACGTCCTGCTGACCCTCGGCGTCCGCCGCGGCGACCGCGTCACGATCTACCTCCCGATGATCCCCGAGGCGCCCGTCGCGATGCTGGCCTGCGCGCGCATCGGGGCCGTCTTCTCGGTCGTCTTCGCCGGCTTCAGCCCCGAGGCCATCGCCGGCCGCCTCGTCGACGCCGGGAGCGACTTCGTGATCACGGCTGATCAGGGCCGCCGCGGTGGGCGCACGATCGCCCTCAAGGCCAACGTGGACGCGGCCGTGCAACGGGCCGCGGAACTCGGGCAGACGGTCCGGACGGTCCTCGTGGTCCGCAACACGCGCGGCAACATTCTCTGGGACGACGCGCGCGACGTCTGGTACCACGACGCCGCTGCCGACGCCGCGGACACGTGCCCGTGCGAGCCGATGGACGCCGAGAGCCCGCTGTTCATCCTCTACACGTCCGGCTCGACGGGCGCGCCCAAGGGCCTTTTGCACACGACCGGCGGCTACTGCCTCTGGGCGACGCTCACGAACAGCCTCGTGTTCGACCTCCGCCCTGAGACCGACGTCTTCTGGTGCACGGCCGACGTCGGCTGGATCACGGGCCACACGTACGTCGCCTTCGGGCCCCTCCTCAACGGCGCGACGCAGGTCCTGTTCGAGGGCATCCCGACGGCTCCCGACGCAGGCCGGATGTGGGATGTCGTGGACCGCTGCGGCGTGACGATCCTCTACACGGCCCCGACGGCGATCCGCGCGCTCATGGCCGCGGGCGACGACTTTGTGACGCGGTCGAGCCGGGCGAGCCTGCGGCTGCTCGGGACCGTCGGCGAGCCCATCAACCCCGAGGCGTGGCGGTGGTACAGCACGGTCGTCGGCGAGGACCGTTGCCCGGTCGTGGACACGTGGTGGCAGACCGAGACGGGCGGGATTCTCCTCGCGACGCTGCCCGGCGCAGGCCCGCAGACGCCGGGGACGGCTGGCCTTCCGCTTCCGGGCATCCCCCCGGTCGTCCTCGATACCGAGGGACGCGTCTGCGAGGGCGCGGCCGAGGGGCTGTTGGCGCTGGCAGGCAGTTGGCCCGGCCAGGCGCGGACGGTCTACGGCGACCACGCACGCTTCGTGCAGACCTATTTCTCGTCATACCCCGGGTTCTACTTCACCGGCGATGGCTGCCGCCGCGACGCGTCCGGGGCAGTCACCATCACAGGCCGCGTGGACGACGTCATCAACGTCTCGGGGCACCGGATGGGTACGGCCGAGGTCGAGAGCGCGCTCGTGCTCCACCCCGCCGTCGCCGAGGCGGCCGTCGTCGGCGTCCCGCACGACCTCAAGGGGCAGGCGATCTACGCCTATGTCGCCCTCGGCGCGGGGCATCCGCCCACCGAAGACCTGCGCGCAGAGCTGCGGCAGCACGTCCGCCACGCCATCGGCGCGCTCGCCGTGCCCGAGTTCGTCCAGTTCGCCATCGGCGGGCTGCCCAAGACGCGCTCGGGCAAGATCATGCGCCGCATCCTGCGGAAGATCGCGGCCAACGAGCACGACGCGCTAGGCGACGTGAGCACGCTCGCAGACCCGGAGGTCGTGGAGAAGCTGATCCGCGGGCGCCGCAACCGCCCTGAGGACGAGCGCGACCCGTACGGCGGCTGAGTCTCGCGAGGCGCCCTGCGCACGTGGCCTTCAGCGCGGGAGCCCGGCGACGAACGCGCGCCACTGCCGTGCCGTCGCGACCGTTGCGAGGTGCGCGGCGGGCACGGCGTCGGTGAGGTGCAGGAAGCCGTGGGGCAGGCCGGGCTCGCGGAACGCTGCGACAGGAACGTCGGCCGCGGCGAGCCCGGCGGCATAGGCTTCGCCCTCGTCGCGGAGCACGTCGAAGCCGGCCGTGAGCACGAGCGCGGGCGCGAGGCCGCGAAGGTCGGGCGCGAGGCCGGGTGAGAGGCGCGGGTCGGCAGGATCGGCGCCCGTGCCGGCCGTGTAGACATCGAAGAATGCCTGCCGGAGGCCGTCTGGCAGCAGGTAACCGTCGAAGCGGTGCCGCGACAGCCGGTCCGTCGGCGTGTCGGTGGCGGGGTAGATCAGCAGCTGCGCGACCGGCGGCCGGTCGCCGCGCGTCTTCTGCGCGACGACGGCCGCGAGGCAGCCGCCCGCACTGTCGCCCCCGACGGTGACGCGGTCTGGGTCGGCCCCGAGGCGCTCGGCGTTCGCCTGCGCCCACCGGAAGGCAGCGACGGCGTCCTCGGCGGCAGCGGGAAACGCGTACTCGGGCGCAAGGCGGTAGTCGACGCTCAGGACGGCGTGTCCGGCCTGCCGGCACAGGATCCGGCACGGCTCGTCGTGCGTGTCGAGGTCGCCTTCGACGAACCCGCCGCCGTGCAGGAACACGATGAGCGGCGGACAACCGGCGCCTCGGGGCATGTAGAGCCGCGCACGGCGAGGCCCCTCCCCGCCGTCGACCGTCAGGTCGCGGACAGCCCCAACCGATGTCCGGCCGTTCTGGACCGCCAGCACATCGCGGCGCAGGGCATGCCGCGCCCGAACCGGATCGGCGCGGAAGGCGGCGACCGGGTCCGGGCGCTTGTTGAGGTGCAGCAGCAGCTGCACGTGCGGATCCAGCCGCAGCCCGTCCACGACGACCGGCGGGCCAGCGAGACGCTGCGCGGCCGCTTCGGGCAGCCGCGCGAGCGCACGGGCGACGGCCCCACGGGCGTGCAAGACGAGCGGAATCGAGGGCGGGCGCGACGAAAGCGTCGGCACGAGCGCACCGGTTCGGGAGCGCAGCAGGTACTCCTCGGGCCGGAACGGCTCCACCCGGCGGCGGAAGGCCCCGACCGACCCGGGCCAGATGGCGGCGTTGCGCCCCGCCGCGTCCAGGTACCACGACTGGCAGCCCGACGTCCAGACGGTCCCGACGCTCCTCCGGTCCACGTCGGCGACGAAGGCGGACTGCGCTTCGGCCGTTGGCTCGACCGAGACAGCCCCGAGCGCGTCCATGCTGGCGAGCGCGTTCGCGATGTGCTCGGCCTGAGCCTCGGCCGTCAGCACCACCGACGAGTGCCCTAGGCCGCTGTTCGGGCCCTGGATGATGAACAGGTTCGGGAAGCCGTGGACCGTCGTCGCGACATGCGCGACGGGCGCGCCGTTCCAGGCCTCGGCGAGCGTGCGCCCCGCGCGGCCGACGAGGCGTGCAGCCATGGGCAGGTCGTGGACGTGGAAGCCCGTCGCGAAGACGAGTACGTCGGCCGGATGCTCGACGCCCTCGGCGTCGACGATGGCGCGCGGACGGACGCTGGCCGCCGCGCCCGTCACGGTCACGTTCGGCTGCGCGAGCGCCGGGTAGTACGTGTCCGAGAGCAGGATGCGCTTGCACCCGAAGCGCTCGCGGGGGGTGAGCCGGCGGCGCAGGTCGGGATCGGCGACCTGACGCCGGAGGTGCCAGCGCGGGAGCCACTCGGCGACGGCTGCAAGCCGAGGGTGGCGGAAGGCGAGTCCGAGCGCTTCGTGGCGTCCGTGGAGCGCACCACGGTGCGCGCACAGCAGGCGCGCCCGGCCCGCAAACAGGCTACCGAGGGCGCGGTCGCGGCGCGGGATGACGGACGCGGGCGTCCGCTGAAACAGCGTCAGGTGGGCGACCTGCGACTGGATCTCCGGCACGAGTTGAACGGCCGACGCGCCGGTCCCGACGACGGCGACGCGCACACCGCCGAGGGGGACCTCAGGGTTCCAGCGCGACGTGTGGAGGGTCGTCCCCGTAAACGTGTCGCGCCCGGGGAGATCGGGCAGGCGCGGCTCGGCGAGCGCTCCGGCCGCCGAGACGAGCACGTCGGCCGTCCACAGGCCCTGAGACGTCTCGATGCGCCACACGGCTGCAGCGTCGTCCCAGACCGCCTGCTTCACGTCGTGCCGGAAGCGGACGTGTGGCAACACGCCGTACTCGGCGGCGACGCGTTCGAGGTAGGCCTGAATCTCGGGCTGCGGCGAGAACCGCCGGGACCACCCGCCATGCGGGGCCGCGTCGAGCGTGTACAGGTGGCTCTCGACGTCGCACGCCGCGCCAGGGTACACGTTGTCCCGCCACACCCCGCCGACGGCACTGGCTCGCTCAAACAGGACGATCCGGTCGTAGCCGCTGCGAAGCAGGCGCATCGCGACGGCAAGACCGCCGAATCCCGTCCCGATGATGGCGACGCGGGCGTGAGACGGCAGAGACTCCATGGGCACAGCGTCGTGGCCGCCCCGCACCCGTGCCCGTTCGACGCGGTTCCTGCGCCTGGCGCCAACAGGCAAGGGCCGCCCCGCGACGTGCGGAGCGGCCCTCAGCAGGCGTGCCGGGCAGGCTACATCTGCGCTTCCGTCGGGTCCGCAGTTGCCGTGGGGGCACCGAGGAAGCGCAGCAGGATCTCGTTGAACGCCGCCGCGTGCGTGAGGTAGAGGCCGTGCGGTGCGCCCGAGACCACCTCGTACTGCGCCTGCGGGAGCATCTCCGCCGTGCGCGCACCGGAGGCCTCGATCGGGACCGTCTGGTCCGCATCGCCGTGGACGATGAGCGTCGGGACCGTCAAGGCGGCCATGTCGGGTCGAAAATCGGTTCCGGCGAAGGCCTTGGCGCACTCGACGGTCGCGAGCGGCTGGGCCATGACCGCGATCTGGAACGCGTAGTCCAGTTGGCCCTGGCTCACGGGGTGGCTCAGCAGGCCGGCGTTGAAGAACTGCTTGCCGAAGGCCTGGAGGAAGGCCGCCCGGTCGGTCGTCATGTCCTTCAGCATTCCGTCGAAGACGTGCTGCGGGACCCCGTCGGGGTTGTCGGCGGTCTGGCCGAGGAACGGCGTGACCGAGCCCACGAGGACCGCCTTCGAGACGCGCGACGTGCCGTAGCGGCTGAGGTAGCGGGCGACCTCACCGCCGCCCATCGAGAACCCCACGAGGACCGCGTCGCGAAGGTCGAGCTCCGTCAGCAGGTCGTTGAGATCGTCGGCGAACGTGTCGTAGTCGTAGCCGCCCGACGGAAAGCTCGAGTGGCCGAAGCCGCGTCGGTCATACGCGACCGTCCGGAAGCCGGCATTCGTGAGGACTGGCACCTGAGGCTCCCACATCCGGTGCGAGAGCGGCCAGCCGTGAATGAGGACGACGGGCTGACCTATGCCGATATCCTGGTAGAAGATCTCGGTCGGGACCGAAGCGGTCGATGTGGTGAGTTTGGCCATGGGAGGGCAGGGAGGAGAGAGGCCGGGTGTCCGGATGCTCGTCTAAACAACCGTCTCCGGCTCGAGGTTCATGCCTAGCGAGTGTCCGGGAAAATCCCGAGTCCGAATGTCTCGGTTCGACGCTCTTGCTCAGACTTGGGCGAGCGGGTCCAGTAAAACGCGGCACCGCTCATGCAAGGCGGACCTCCTCCGAGGCGAGCACGCCCAGGTATGCCTACACGGCCGGCGGCTCGACGGGGTCGATCTCGTCCAGACGAGAGACATCGACGGTGAGGACCTCCCCCGACCGGTCGAACAGGTCGCGAAAACGGGCATACCACACCACATCGCCGTCGTCGGAACGGTACGAGGTGCGGGCGATGACCGTCTGCATCGTGGCCTCATCAAGGGCGGACAGGCGGACGAGGATTTCGGCGTCGCCCGCGCGAAGGTCGGCGTCCGAGAGGCCGTGCAGCGGGCTGTCCGGGCCCAGCGGGTGCACGACCGTCCACGTGAGCGGAAAAAAGGTCACCCGGCGCCGTTCGAGCGCGAGCGCCGCAAAGCGCCGCACGCGTCGCCCGACGACGGGGTCGTCGCGGAGGATCGAGAACGTGACCTCGGCCGACACGTCGGACAGCTCACCGCGGCGCGCGTTGGCAAGCCGAAACATGAGCGCCCACCCGTCGCCGTAGGGTGCGACGAGCAACCGACGTGAGAACACGACATCAGCATCCGGCCGGGCGACGCGGGCGAACGTGAAGCCCGTCGCGAGGGCGGCGTAGAAGATGCCCAGAAAGGCCTCGGCGGCGACGAGCACCTGGGCGCCGTGCGAGACAGGCGAGATGCGCCCGTAGCCGATCGTCGCGAAGGTCTGGACCGAGAAGTACAGCGCCCGCAGAAAGCCCGTGCCGCCGGCGTCGGCCGTCGGCGCGTCGAGCGCGCCAGGGCCGAGCGCCCAGAAGCCGAGCGCGAAGGCGGCGCTGATCGCGGCGTAGATGAGCCCGAGCACGGCAGCGAACGCGGGCCACGACATCGAGACGAGGTCGTGGTAGAGCCGGTGCGAGCGGAACACGCCCAGGCCGGTCCTTCTGACGTTGAACGAGCCGTCGGGGCGCATCATCCGCTGCCGGCTCTCGTCCGAGACGACACGCCCGAGGCCGAGGTCGTCGGACAGAGTGGCGGAGGGCACCGCAGGCAGCGCGGGGTTCACGGGCGGTGAGTCCACAGAATGCAGTTGGGTGACGCGCGGTGGACGCCCACGCTGTGACGGGGTTCGGCGCGTAACCTGCGCCTGCCCGCGGCGTACGGGCCGGCTTGCTCGGCGACGGTCGTCGGTGCCACGAGACGATGACCCTGCGGCAATGACGTTTGCGAAAGCCCTGACTTTCTTCTGGATGGCGCTCGTCGCCGGCATGCTCGCGCTGTGGGTCGCTCGCCCGGAGCTCTTCACGGCAGACGCGGTCGAGGCTGGCCTTCAAGCGTGCGGTCCGTGGGCCTTTGCCGCCTTTGTCGGGGTGTCGCTCGTGCGTGGGGCGGTGCTCCTGCCGAGCACGCCCGTCGTGCTGGCCGGGGGAGCCCTGTTCCCCGAGACGCCGGTCGCCGTCGTGGCCGTCTCAATGGCCGGGATTCTCGTCACGGCCGCGCTGCTGTACCGCTTTCCGGGATTCGCCGGCTACGACGTCCACCTCGCGGAACGCCACCCCGAACGGCTGGCCCGCCTTCAGCGCCACCTCGACGCGCCGCGGGCGCAGTGGGCCGTCGCCGCGTGGGCCTTCTTCCCCGCCGTCCCGACCGACCTGGTGTGCTACGCGGCGGGGCTGACCGGAATGCCGTTTCGGCGTCTGATGACGGGGCTCGTGATGGGTGAGCTGCCGCTCGTGGTCGCGTACGTCGTGCTCGGGAAAAGTGTGGCGGCGTGGCTGTAGCGCCTCAGCCGCCGAGCCCCGATCCGTCGTCCGTCCAGCGCCATGTGTCGAGGACGTACGCGACGCGGGCCTCGAAGGCCTCGCGGGCCGCGTCCGAGGCGTCGGACGCGACGACGTAGAAGCGGCCGGCGTGCTGTCCGAGCCAGACGGCGCCGGATCGGCCGGATCCGGCCGTTCGGAACGAGGCGAGCGCCGCCGACGGCGCGCTCGGGTCCGGCGTGGCCGTCCCAAGCGAGGTCGCGACCGAGTCCACGGCCGACCCGGCCGCCGCCGCGTCCGTCCCGGCGGCGAGGAAGGTCATCGTCCACGCGCCCTCGGGGTTGGACGACGCCAGACGGAGCGTCTCGCCTGCCGCCGTGCGCTCGGTCGTGACGGCCATCGGGGCCGGAACGCGGACCGTAAACGGGACGGGGAACGTCGAGCCGGAGGCCTCGCGGAACGTAACCGTCTCGGGCCGCCCGCCGACCATCAGCGTGTCTACGTCGAGGCCCGCCGAGAGCGTCGCGGCACGCTCGGCGAGCGTCGGCGTGGCCTCACGGTCGCCGCAGGCGGCGAGCCCGACGAGGGCAAAGGCGGCGAGAACGAAGCGAGACATCGGCATCGGCGGCGGGTGCCTGGGGTAAACACGCGATCGGGCCGTTTGTCCCGCGCGAAACGTCCGCATTTAGACCGTCATGATGTCCTTCTCCTTGGCGTCCAGCATCGCGTCCACGCGAGCGACATAGCGGTCCGTGAGCGTCTGCAGGACGCCTTCGGCTTCGCGCTCGGTGTCCTCGGAGAGGCTGGCCGCCGTCGCGGTCTTCTTGATGCCGTCCTTGGCCGAGCGGCGGGTGTTGCGAATGGCAATCTTGGCCTCCTCGCCCTTGCCGCGGGCGGCCTTCATGAGGTCGCGACGGCGCTCCTCGGTCAGCGGTGGGATCGAGAGCATGATCTGCATGCCGTTGTTGGTCGGGTTGAGCCCGAGCCCGGCGAGAGTGATCCCGCGCTCGATCGCGCCGATCGTGCCCTTGTCGTACGGCTGGACCGTGATGAGGTCGCTCTGGGGCGCGGCGACGTTGGCGACCTGGTTGAGCGGCATCGACGAGCCGTAGGCGTCGACGCGGACGGCGTCGAGCATCGACGGGTTGGCGCGGCCGGCGCGGATCGTCGAGAGGTCGCTCGCGAGGTGGTCCAGCGTTTTGTCCATGTGCATCTCGGCGTCGTCGAGGTGCTCCTGGAGGGTAGGGTCGATCATCGGTCTGGGGGGCGGGGTCCAAGGACCCGGATTCAGGAGAGGGCTTCGGCGGCCGAGGCGACGGCGGGCGCGAGGACGGCAGGGGCGGCGGCATCGTCCCAGTGAACCGTCGTGCCGACGGACTCGCCCTGCATGGCGCGCAGGAAGGTGCCGGGCGTGTTCATGTCGAAGACGACGATGGGCAGGCCGGACTGCTTGGCGAGCGTGATCGCCGTGAGGTCCATCACGCCGAGGCCGCGCGCGAAGACCTCGTCGCCGTGGATGGACTCGAAGCGCTGCGCGGCGGGGTCCTGCTCGGGGTCCGCGGTGAAGACACCCGGGACGCGCGTGCCCTTGAGGATCACGTCGGCGTCGACTTCGGCGGCG
>DASVSE010000383.1:0-1949 GCA_036388235.1 Rubricoccaceae bacterium
AACGGCCCATGCGACCAACACTGCGGCAGCGGCGGCTAGCACGGCGAGCGCGACGCCCAAGCCAACCGGCGCGCCGGCGGGCGTCCCGAAGCCAATGCGGATCGCCGCGACGCCGTACGTCACCGGATTGGCGAGCATGGCCCAGCGGAGCACGTCTGGCGCGCCATCGATGGGGAAGAAGCCACCCGAGAGGATCCAGAGCGGCATCAGCACAAGGTTCATCACGGCATGAAAGCCGCGCGTCGTGTCCAGCCGCCACGCCATCACGAAGCCCAGCGCCGTGAGCGCGACGGCCGTAAGCGTGCATGCCAGCAGAGCAGCAAGGGCCCCGCTAACCGACGGGTGAAGGCCGGCGAGGGGGGCGCAGAGCATCACGAGTGCGGCCTGCACGACGGCCAGCGTCACGCCTCCCGACAAGACCCCCAGCACGAGCGCGAGCCGCGGCTGTGGGGCGACGAGGGCCGCATGGAGCACGCCTTTCTGCCGGTCCTCGACGACCGAGATCGTCGAGAAAATGGCCGTGAACAGGACAACGAGGGCGACGATGCCGGGAAACAGGAATGCGAGATAGTCCGGACTGGCTGCTGCCCCGGGCAGGCGAAACGCAGCGTCAAAGCCGAAGCCGAGCAGGGCCCAGAGGACGAGCGGCTGCACGACTGCCCCAACGACGCGCGCGCGGTCGCGGACGAAGGTGCGGATCTCGCGGAGCCACAGTGCGGTGATCGCAGCGGTCATGGGAATCGGGCGAGCGTGCCGCCGCCCGTGCGCGCGGCAAACACGTCGTCGAGGGTCGGGCGCCGCACCGTCGCGCCCGCTACGCCCGGCATGTCATAGAGCGCAGGCAGAAGTGAAGCTGGCTCGTCAGTAATGACGAGCACGCGCCGGCCGACGGGCCTTGCATCGAGGTGCTCGTCCCGGAGGCGTGCTGAGAGCGCGTCGGTGGCGCCGGGGGCGTCGTCCGCGGGGTCCAGCCAGAGGGCATCCTCGCCGAGGGCGGCCGTCAGCGCCTCGGGTGTGCCATCGGCGACGACGCGGCCCCCGTCCAGCACGACGACACGGTTGCACGACTCGGCCTCGTCGAGAAGGTGCGTCGCGACGAGTTGGGCAGTGCCATTGTCGCGAAGCGCGTCGAGGGCGTCCCACAACTCGCGACGCGCGGTCGGGTCGAGGCCCGTCGTGGGTTCGTCGAGCAGGAGCAGGGCGGGGCGGTGAAGCAAGACGCGGGCGAGGTCGGCACGGCGAGCGAGTCCGCCCGAGAGCGTCGAGACGCGTGTCTGGGCCCGGTCCGTCAGGCCGACGGCTCGGAGCGCGTCCGCGACACGTCCGGACACCTCCGACCGGGACACCCCCATGAGTGCGGCGTGGACACGAAGATTCTCTGCGACCGTCAGCACGCCATCGAGGGCAACGGTCTGGAACACGACGCCGAGGCGCTTCCGGGCATCCGCCGTCCCGGCAGCATGACCCGCGACTGCGACTGTCCCCGCGTCTGGCCGGAGCAGGCCCGAGATGGCCCGAAAGAGCGTCGTCTTGCCGCTGCCGTTCGGCCCGAGCAAGGCGACGCGTTCTCCAGGAGCAACGTCGAGCGTCACGCCCTCAAGGGCCGGCACCTCGGTCCCGCGGTACGTGTGCGAGACGCCGCGAACCTCCAGCGGCTCCGGTGCACCGGCCGTCATCGGAGGAGAAAGTCGACGACGACGAGGGCGAAAAAGGTCGGCACGTAGGCGATCGAGGCCAGCAGCAGGCGCCGCGCGCGCGTGTCGTTGGGCTCCGAGAAGAACGAAAAGGCGGGAAGCGTGAACGCGACACCGAGCATGCCCATGCCGCCGAGGTAGACCGGGCCGGCCGTGCCGATGGCCGCCGGAACGATGCCTGCGACAAGCAGCAGGAGCGACGAACAGAGGACGATCCACGCGAGCGTGCGCTCGCCGCTGCGGGCCGTCGGAAGC
>DASVSE010000384.1:0-4053 GCA_036388235.1 Rubricoccaceae bacterium
CGCACCCGTACGAAGAGCCGGTCGCGTTCGCGCACGCGGTCACGGGCGTGCATCCGCGCGAGGGCTACGGCGCACTCGGCGAACTAGCGGCGCCCGAGGCGCTGGGGGCCTTTCTGGACCGCGTCGCGCGCGCGCTCGGCACGCCCGCCGTGCGGCACGTCGGAGATCCCAAGCGGCCGGTCCGCCGCGTGGCCGTCTGCGGCGGCTCGGGCCTCTCGTTCCTGCCCGACGCCCTCCGCGCCGGCGCCGATGCCTACGTCACGGCCGACGTCACGTACCACCGCTGGTTCGAGGCGATCGCGCCCGACGGCCTGCCCCGGATCGCGCTCGTCGACGCGGGCCATGCCGAGACGGAGCGCGTCGCTGAGGCGCTGCTCGCGGACATCGTGCAGGAGGCCCTCCCCGGCGTCGCCGTCTTCCGGACGGAGGGGCGAACCGATCCGTCCCGCATCCACGTGGCAGCGGGCTGACGCGGTGGAGCCTCTCCCGACACGCTCGTCGGGACGCCCCGAATTCGCGCGCGTCTCAACGACCGCGGCCCGCCCGAGGCGGTACGTTCCGAGTCCCCTTGCCCCGATCTGCCGATGGCGACCGACACGACGACCACGATCGAAGACCAGCTCCGCGCCCTCGTCCGCCTCCAGGCGATCGACTCGCGGATTGACCAGCTCACCAAGCTCCGCGGCGACCTGCCGGACGAGATCCGCGACCTCGAGGACGAGAAGGCGGGCCTCAACACGCGGCTGGCCAAGATCGAGCAGGACAAGAAGGACGGCGAGGTGAACCGCAAGAAGCTCAAGCTGGACGTCGCCGAGAGCGAGGGCCTCATCCGGAAGTACGAAGAGCAGCAGCTCCAGGTGCGCAACAACCGCGAGTACGACGCGCTCACGAAGGAGATCGAGGCGCACCGCCAGCGCATCGCGACGAGCCTCGAAGAGATCGAGCGCCTGGAGACGGTCGACGTCGACTCGGTCGAGACCGTCGACACGTCGGGCGACCGCCTCTCGGGCCTCGACGCGGCGATCGCCGAGAAGAAGAGCGAGCTGGACCGCGTCGTCGAGGAGACGCGCGTCGAGCAGGAGGGTTACGAGAAGCAGCGCGCTGCGGCCGTCGGCTTTATCGAGGACCGCTACCTGCGCGCCTACGAGCGCCAGCGGAGCCGCCTGCGCGACGGCCGCGCGGTCGTCCCGATCGAGCGTGGCGCCGCGGCCGGCTTCATGGTGCCGCCGCAGCGCCAGGTCGAGATTCGCCAGCGCGACCGCATCATCGTCTCGGAGCACGACGGCCGCATCCTCGTCGACGACGCCCTGTTCCAGGAGGTGTCGGCCGAGGTCGACGCCGACTGAGGCGCCCCGCCTGGCGGGTGAAGGATTGGCCCGAAGGGGTCTGGCGGCCGGCTTCTGCGTGCAGAGACCGGCCGCGCTGCGTATCGTGGCCGGGCGTCGGCCGGGCCGCCGCGCGGCTCTGAGCGCTTCGGCGCGACGGGCCGTGAGGAACGTCCGGACACCACAGGGCGCCGCGCCCCGCCAACAGCGGGGGCGTTGCAGCGGGCTCCGGTCCGTCGCGGCGACGGCACGTGCAACAGAGAACAGACCAGCCGATGGCGGTCCGCAAGGACTGCACAGGTGATGGGTGAAACGGTGGGGTAAGAGCCCACCGGCGCGTCGGGCAACCGGCGCGGCCAGGCAAACCCCGCGGGGTGCAAGGCCAAACAGGGTCGTCCCCTCCAGCTCTGCGGCCCGCAGAGAGGGCTAACCCTTCGGGGGAGGCGCTGACGGCCCGGGTAGGCCGCTCGAGGCCGCGCGCAAGCGCGGTCCCAGATAGATGGCGGCACATCGGGCCAGCGTGCGACCGCTGGCCCGAGGACAGAATCCGGCGTACAGGCCGACGCACGTCGCCAGACCGCCCCGCCCGGCCCGTCCGGGCGGGGCGCGTCTGTGTCTACTGCGCGCGGACGACGCGGAACGCAGCCGACGTGACGGCCTGATCCGGCTGCTCGCGCCCGACCTCGATGCGGACAGCGTACTCGCCCTCGGGGGCGTCCGCCGGGACCGGAATGCGGAAGGCAATAGTCCCGCCCGCCTCTACCCCGACGAGGATCGATTGGCAAATTGCGTTTGGACTGACCGGGACGAATCCGTCCGCACCGAGCCGGCCGAGTTGCGGGCAAGGGCTGTACGTAACCGCGCGGCCCGAGTCGTTGTCGAGCACGGCGAGAACCTCGTCGCCCGGGGCGACCTGCGCGTCACGGACGTTCAGATCGACGCCGCGGGTATCGGAGGAGAAGGCGTCGCATCCGGCGAGGGCGAGCAGGGCAGCGAGCGGGATCAGACGGAGCATGAGGAGACAGCGGGTGTGCACGCCAATTTGACGGCGCGCATGGCCGCTCGCAAGGTCAATCCCCTGGCCCTAAACGGCAGACGCCGCGTGCTCCGAAGAACACGCGGCGTCTGACTACTCAGCGCGAGGCGCTTACGGGGCCGGCGGCGCGGCGGGCGGCGGCAGTGCGGGGGAGGCCGGCGTCGCCTGGGGGGCCTGCTGGCCAGCGGGGGCGCCGTCGGGCGTGGCGGCCGAGCCGGGGGCTGTCGTCGCGCCGCCCGTGCCGGGGACCGTCGTGCCTGGGGCGGTCGCGCCCGGAGCTGCGGTGCCGGGGGCCGTCGGGGTGACCTGGCCTGCGGGCAACTCGTCGGCGCGCTGCTGGAGGATGCTGCCCCCGTTGCCCTCGCGCGGAATGGCGAACGTCGTCAGCACGCACAGCAGGAGAAACGCCCCGCCGAGCGCCCACGTCGCCTTCTCGAGAAAGTCTGGCGCCTGCCGGGCGCCCAGGATCTGGGTCGTCTGGCCACCCGAGGCGATGCCGGCGAGGCCGCCGCCCTTGCCGTTCTGCAGCAAGATCACGACGCCCATCAGCAGGGCGACGATAAGAATGAGGACGATCAGAAGCGTGAACATGGGCCGGGCGGTCGGGGAATCGGCCAAGCTAGCCCCGGCGGGGGGCTGCCGGGTGCCCAAACCGCCGTGAAGACGCGTCGCTGCCGGCGCCTTCTTGCTTTCATGGGCCGGTTTGAGCCTTTCGGCCGGCCACGACAGCCTCGGCGAGCAAGAGCGCCAGCGCGGTCTTGCCGTCAGCGATCTCGCCCCGACGGGCCTGAGCGGCCGCCTCGGCCAGCGGCATCCGCACGGGCACGACGTGTTCGTCGTCGTCGGCCGTGCCGGGCGCGTCGTCGAGGCCTTCTGCCAGGAACAGGTGAATGACCTCGTCGCTGTAGCCAATCGCCGGGTACGTCGGCCCGAGCGGCGTCCAGTCCGACGCCTGCAGCCCGACCTCTTCGGCCAGTTCGCGGGCGGCGGCGACCTCGGGCGTCTCGCCCGGGTCCAGCTTGCCCGCCGGGACTTCCAGAAACTCGCGGCGCGGGGGGAAGCGGTACTGCCGGATCAGGACCGTCGTGCCATCGGCGTAGAGCGGGACGACGGCGGCCGCGCCGGGATGCGTGATCCACTCGCGGACCGACTCGCCACTGGGCGTGCGGACGCGGTCTCGACGGACGTGCAGGAGGGCGCCGTCGAAAACGGGCTCGGTCGAGAGCGACTGCTCGGTGAGGTCCATCGTGTGTCGGGGGAACGGGGCCGGTAGTTTCGCACCATGCCGCCCCGCCCCTCTCCTCCCCTGCTGCCCGCCCCGCCGCGCCCGCTCGGGCATCCGGCGCGGCACCTCGCGACCGTCGGCTCTACGATGACCGAGGCAGCCGCATGGACCGACGCCCCACATGGGGCGCTCGTCGTCGCTGAGACGCAGTCGGCCGGCCGGGGGCGGCATGGCCGGGTGTGGCAGGACGCGCCCGGCATGTGCCTCATGCTCTCGGTCGTGCTGCGGCCGCAGCTCGCGCCCGAGCGCTTCGGCCTCGTCAGCCTCGCGGCGGGCCTCGCGCTCGCCGAGACGGCCGAGTCGTTCGGGGCTCCTGCGTTCGTCAAGTGGCCCAACGACGTGCTCGCAACCGGGCCCGACGGGCGCCTGGCCAAGCTCGCCGGCGTCCTCGCCGAAGCGTCGTGGAC
>DASVSE010000385.1:0-1650 GCA_036388235.1 Rubricoccaceae bacterium
TAGCCTCCTTCGAGCGTCGCGACGAGGCGGCCCGCGGCGTGTTCGTCCGCGACGGCTGCGACGATCCGGATCAGATCGGTTATCCCGGCGATACTGAGCGCGAGCGCGCCGAGCGGATCGAGGCGGTGTGCGTCGAAGCCGACCGACAGCAGCACGAGATCCGGCCGGACACGTGCGGCGACAGCGGGCAGCAGCCGCTCGACGGCCCCGACCAGCCCCGCGTCGTCGGTCCCGGCCGGCACGGGCACGTTGACAGCCGATCCACGTCCCGCCCCTCTCCCAACATCCTCAACTCGGCCCGTGCCGGGGTATAAGCCTGCACAGTGCGTCGAGAACGTGACGACGCTCGGGTCGTCCGCAAATGCTTCCTCTGTCCCGTTGCCGTGGTGCACGTCGATGTCGACGATCAGAACGCGCTCGACGCCCCACGCGGCCTGCGCGTGCCGCGCCGCGACGGCCACATTCGAGATCAAGCAGAAGCCCATCGCCGCGGCCGGCCGCGCATGGTGCCCCGGCGGACGACCGAGCGCGAAAGCGTTGCGCACGTCGCCCCGCATGACGGCGTCGACGCACGCGAGCAGGTCGCCACAGGCCTCACGGGCGACGCGCGGTGAATCGGGCGTGACGTAGGTGTCCGCATCCCAGTGCCCGCCGCCTCGGGCCGCGAGGGCGTCGAGGCTGTCGAGGTAGTCGGCCGTGTGGACGCGCACCAGCGCCTCACGCCACGCTTCGGGTGCGTCCGGAAGGTGAACGAGCCGTCCGTCGATTCGGGCCGCAACTAGAACAGGGTCGGCGCCAAGACGAGTGGCGACTGCAGCGGTGCGCTCGGGGCGCTCGGGATGGCCGGGCTCGGCATGCGCCCGAGTGTCGGGGCGCAGGGTGTAGGCGGTCACGCGTGCGAGAGGTTAAGAGAACGACCCCACTGTCGACGAGGACGCACTCCAGGCCCTCGAGCAGGTGGTGAGAGCCAGAGGAGTAAGGCGTCGAGTTCGGTCGGTCCGTCGTGGGCCGACCCGACCGGGAAGGGCCGATGGGCAACCGAACCTGGTCCAAGTTGTGCGGCGATAGCGTGTCGTGTGCGCGTCGGGATCTCGACAACCGCGGTCATGAGATCCAGCGCCGGGCCGTTAGGCTCGCCGTTGGTGGTTGCCGTTCCGCCTCGTCGGGCGGGTGCAAGGCGTAGAAAGCGCTCAGGGCGCCGTACAACTCCGGGTGCCGCTCGCGGAGGCGCGCCGGGCGCTCGAAAAACTGCTCCGTCGCGACGGCAAACAGCTCGGCACGGTCGTGCGCGGCATAGGGACGAAGGACACTCCGGCCCGTCCGCGCCAGACGCATTTCTGAATCGGCGAGCGCCCGCCACGCGTCATCCGAGGCGCGGTCCATAAACGTCGGCACGCCATCGGCCCCCGACGCGTCCAGATCAAAGAGGTGCGCAAGCTCGTGCAACACCACGTTCGAGCCGTCTGTCCGGCGCCAGCCTGCGAGGACGGCGTCGGCGGCGAGGACGACCGGACCCTGCGCGTGCACCATCCCATCGTAGACACCGGCCTCCTCGTCGCCGTAGGCTTCATCGAACGCGCTCGGGACGAACAGGATGGTTCGTCCTAGCGGCAGCTCCCAGTCGGGCCGGCCGTGGAGCAGGCACGCCCC
>DASVSE010000386.1:0-6995 GCA_036388235.1 Rubricoccaceae bacterium
GCAGAGCCGGTCGGATGCCTCGCGTTCCTGGTTTCGAGCGCACGGAGCCGGTTGTACGTCTCGCGTTTCCGGTTTCGAGCGAAAAAAGCCGGTTGCGAGCCTCGCGTTTCCGGTCGCAAGCAAAAAAAGCCGGTTGTGAGCATCGCGTTCCTGGTTGTGAGCCTCCCGTAGCCAGAATTAGCCGTTCGGGGCCGGTTTGGGTCGGCGCGCGGAGTGCCCGGTGCACGGCGGGGCTATTTGCCGATGCAGAAGCGCGAGAACACGGCCGCGAGGACATCGTCGGCGGTCACGGCGCCGGTGACGAGGCCGAGCGCGTGGAGGGCGTCGCGGAGGTCGAGCGCGAGCAGGTCCGCGTCGCGGCCGAGGGACTGCCGCGCGCGGCCGACGGCCGCCTGCGCCTCGGCGAGGTGCCCGCGGTGGCGCTCGTTGACGGCGACGGCGTCGGCCTCGGGGCTGGCCGCATCGGCGCGAAGCGCGGCGATCAGGGCGGTCCGGAGCGGGTCGAGGAGCGCTGGCGCGAGGGCAGCGTCGCGGGCCGAGAGGACGATCGCCCTCCCGAGCGTCGGGTGCGGGGGGCGGCCGGCGAGCAGGTCGGCGCGGCTCGCGACGACGAGGAGCGGCAGGTCGGGGCGCGCTGCGGCAAGGGACGTGAGGTCGGCCCGCTCGGTCGGGTCGAGCCCGAGCGCGGCGTCGGCGAGGTAGAGAACGGCGTCGGCACCGGTGAGCGCTTCACGGGCGCGGCGCGTGCCTTCGGCCTCGACGGCATCGGCCGTCTCGCGCAGTCCGGCCGTGTCCACGAGACGCACGCGCAGGCCATCAATCTCGACGTCCGTCTCGACCGCGTCGCGCGTCGTCCCGGGCGTGGGGCTCACAATGGACCGCTCGCGGCCGGCGAGGGCGTTGGCGAGCGTGGACTTGCCCGCGTTCGGGCGGCCGGCGAGGACGACCGTGGCGCCCTGTCGGAGGAGCGCCCCGAGCCTCGACGTCGACAGCAATTCCGTCAGGAACGCGTCCGCCTCGGCGAGGCGCCGGTCGAGGTCGGCCCGGTCCGCGAAGACGACGTCCTCGTCGGCAAAGTCCAGTTCGAGGGCGACGAGGGCCGCCGTCTCGACGAGGCGCTCGCGGACGCCGGCGACGGCCGCGCCGATGCGGCCCTGAAGCTGCGCGACGGCCGCCCGGGCGCCGCGCGTGCCCGTCGCGTGGATGAGGTCTGCGACGGCCTCGGCCTGTGCGAGGTCCAGCTTGCCGTTGAGGAACGCGCGCTGCGTGAACTCGCCCGGCCCGGCCGGCCGCGCGCCGGCCTCGACGAGCACACGCAGGACGGCCTGCGGAGCCGCGTCGCCGCCGTGCGTCGTCACCTCGACCGTGTCCTCGCCGGTGGCCGAGCGCGGGGCGCGAAAGACCGTGCAGACGACCTGATCCACGCGGCGGCCCGCGGCGTCCGTGATCCAGCCCGTGTGGACCGTGTGTCCGGGCGCCTCGGCGAGATCCGGGCGCGAGAAGCGCGCGGCGACGAGGGAGACGGCGCCCGCGCCCGAGACGCGGACGACGGCGAGCGCCGCCGTCCCGCGTGCCGTCGCGATGGCGACGATGGGCGGCTCGGATGGGGCGAGACGCCCGTCGTCCAGCGCGTCCACCGGACTTACTTCTTGCGGCGGCGCGTGGCCGAGGCGACGGCGTCCGACGTGAGGCGGCCATTCGTCCGGCCGTTCGTCTTCGGCTTGCCCATCACCTTGGGCGCCGCGGCGCCGACGCCCGGGATCTCGCCCTTCTCGGCCTGCTCGTGGACCTGCTTGTTCACCATCCGCTGCTGGACGACCGAGAAGATGTTGAACGCGAGGTAGTAGAGGCTCAGGCCCGCCGGGAAGCCGTTGAAGAACAGCAGGAAGATCAGCGGCATCATGTACAGGATCGCCTTCTGCTGACCTGTAACCGCGTTCCCCGACGGCTGCGAGAGCTTCATCGAGATGATCATCGAGCCCGCCATGAGAAGCGTGAAGCCCGAGACGTAGTTGCCGTAGGCCGGGATCGAGAACGGCAGGTTCAGGATCACGTCCGGCGCCGAGAGATCAGGCGCCCAGAGGAACGGCTCGCCGCGAAGGACGAGCGTGCTCTGGAAAAAGCGCCACAGCGCGATGAGGATCGGGTACTGGAGCAGCATCGGCAGGCAGCCGCCGAGCGGGTTGACGCCGCGCTCCTTGTAGAGACGCATCATCGCCTCCTGTTGCTTCGCCGGGTCGTCCGGGTGCGTCTCCTTGAGGGCGGCGAGCTCGGGCTGGAGCTCGCGCATCTTGGCCGCGGACCGGTAGCTCGCGCTCGTGAGCGGCCACAGCACCAGCTTCACGATGAGCGCGAAGAGGATGATGACGAGGCCGTACGACGAGATGAACGTCGAGAGTAAGGCGAACGTCGGGGCGATGACGTAGCGCGCGATGGGCCGCGTGATCCACCCGCCGAAGCCGAAGTCGACGGTGTCGTAGAGGCCATAGGCCGCGAGGCGGCGCAGCTCCAGCGGCCCGAGGTACAGCGTGACGGCCTGCGCCTGCCCGGCTGTGAGAGCGGGCATTTCGAGGCTCGCGGTGTAGTCCTGCCCGAAGCCCTCCTCGCCGGCCGTGCCGACCTGCTGGCCCGTGAGCTTGGCACCGCTCGCGACAGTCGGCGCGGTCGGGATGACAGCGGCGATGAAAAACTTGGTCTTGACCGCGATCCAGTCCACGGCGCCCGTCCGCGTGATCGGTTCGGCCTCGGTCGGCTCGGTGAGGTGGATCGACTCGGTCTCGCCGCCCGAGCGGAGGTAGGCGCCGGCCTGAGCCGTCTCGCCCTTGGGGTTCTCCTCAGCAAGCGGGAGGGCGCCGGACCACGTGAGGTCGTAGGTGCCGCGCGCGAGCACGTCCGTCCCGACGGCCTCGACGCGCATCCCGATGTCGTACGAGTCGGGCTCGAAGGAGTAGACGAAGCGGAGCGCGCCCGGGCGGCCGTTCTGGCCCGGCATCCGGGTCTCGAAGCGCAGCTCGGCCGGCGCATCGGTCGCCCGCAGCGAGTCACCCGCAAAGGGCGTCGTGCCGACGAGCGGCGAGAAGGCAAGCGAGCGCGAGTCCAGATACGCGCCCTGGGGCGGGACGAAGCCGATGGCAAGCGCGCCGGCCTGATCCGAGACGAGTTCGACCGGCTCGGTCGTCGTCGCGTGGTTGAAGCCGAGCAGGCGGAAGCGGACGAGCGTGCCCCCGCGCGTCGAGAACGTGGCCTCGTAGCGGTCCGTGCGGACGGTCACGAGCCGGTCGGCGCCCGTCGTGGCGAAGGCCGAGTCGGTCGGCGTCGCGAGGGCGTCGGGCGTGTCGGGCCCGATCTCGGCGTCGGCCGACGGCCGGGCGCGGGCCTCCTCGACGGCCGCGACCGAGTCGGCCGTAGCCTGCTGGCGTGCGGCCTGCTCCTGCGAGGGCGCGGTGTAGACCATCCAGACGCCCAGCAGAAGGGACATCAGGAGGATCCCGATCAGTGCGTTGCGGTCGAGGCCCTGCGGTTCCACGGAGTGGGGCGCGCCGAGACGCGCGGGTTGGGGAGGCGGCTACGTGGCCAACGGTCCGGGCGTACGGGGCGGGTCCGGCGGCGTTGCAACCGGGCCCGGGCGACCGGCCGGGTGGGAAGCGGCGCGACGGGCCGCACGGCGAAGCGCCTCGGGGAGGCACCGCACGACGTCGGCCTCGGCGGTCGCGGCCTGCCCGCGGAAGAGAACGACGAGCGTGAGGCAGTTCGGCTGTCCGGCGAAGGCGTCGAGGACAGGCTGCTGGTGCAGGCGGAACGTCTCGCGCATCACGCGGCGGAGGCGCACGCGGCCCGCGCCACGGACGATCCGGCCTGGGGCAAAGCACACCTGCACCGGCACGTCGTGGCCCGTCTCGCTGCGCGGGGCCGTCCGCACGAGCAGCACGATGGGCCCGACACGAACGCGCCCGACGTCGGGCCGGGCGCGGTCGAAGAGGGGCCGGAGCAGGCGGCGACGCTTGAGGCTGCGGCTCCGCGGGAAGGCGTGGGGCCGCGCGGGCACCGCCTACTTGCTGGCCTTCGTGTCGTGGACCGTCAGGGCGTGGCGGCCCTTGGCGCGGCGGCGCGCGAGGACGTTGCGGCCGTTCTTGGTCGCCATGCGGGAGCGGAAGCCGTGCGTGTTGGCCCGCTTGCGGCGGCTGGGCTGGTAGGTGCGCTTCATCGGGGAGCGGGCCGGGCGTGCCGGGCCGAAAGGTCGGAGACGAGAACGCCGCCCTCGGTGCACACGAATGCACCGCTCGGGCGGCCGTGGGTCGATGATACGGCTGCGGCGGGGGCGCCTCGGTGAAGGGACGTTGACTTCGCGGCGAGCGGAGGATTCGCGAGCAGCGCCGGGTTGCCCGCCTTGGAGACGTCGCGTAGCTTTGCCGTCCGCCCGGCGTGTCGGGTGTTTGCGGGAATAGCTCAGTTGGTAGAGCATCAGCTTCCCAAGCTGAGGGTCGCGGGTTCGAATCCCGTTTCCCGCTCCATGGCGAGGTCCGAATGCAGGTGCATCCGGGCCTCGTCTGGTTTCGCGCCGGCGGCGAAGCGTGTGTCGGGCGGTTAGCTCAGTTGGTTAGAGCGCCTCGTTTACACCGAGGATGTCGGGGGTTCGAGTCCCTCACTGCCCACTATAACATCCCCTTGCCTAGCAGGGGCGTAGAGATGGCCTGCACCCATTCAGGCAAAGGCGGTGTCGGCGTGCAGCTCCGACTCAGGCGGGCAGCTCCGACTCAGGCGGGCAGCGAGCAGTGTGGAGTGTTACGCTGCACTAGCTGTCGTCCTAGATCCATCCGGCTCTTTGAGGGCCTACGCGGAGCCGTCAAGTGTGTAGCGCTCCACCGCCTCATAACGGTTTGGCCCGCCTCCCGCGCCACTCCGGAAGAGGGTGACCGCACCGACGGGCATCCGCTCCTTAACGATCGTCATGCGGTCGATAATGGGGCGGGCATCAACCGGCGGCCGGAGCCGGCTCAGCGTGACGTGGGGCGTGTAAGGACGCCGCTCAGGTGGGAAGCCGGCCTGCCGTGCCACCTCCTCCACCCGGACTGCTAGCGCGGTGAGGGCCGCTATGCCCTCGCCGAGGCCGAGCCAGAGCACTCCGGCACGCTCCGGAGCGGGGAACGCTCCGAAGTGTCCGAAGGCGACTTCAAACGGGCACCCGAGGTCCGCCGTCCCGAGCGCCTCGTGGAGCGTCTCTAGCGCCTCGGGCGAGGTTTCGCCGAGAAAGCGAAGGGTGAGATGCCAGTCTTCCGGGGCAACAGTGCGCCCAGGTAACTGCTCACGCCCCAAGTGGGCCTCAATCGCCCGTCTAGCTGTGTCGGTGACAGCAATCGCGAGGAAGAAGCGACTGGAGTGAAAGACCGAGTCAAACGTGCGTTCCATCGGTGATGCAGGACTTCAACGGCACCAGAGCTAGCCCAGGCTGCCCTTGAAAGCGCTTGAGACCTGCCCGAGCCGTGGTCTCGTGCGGGTTAGCTCACGTGGCCGATCCGACACATAGGGGCGCCGGATGGGGATCCAGCCCCGTGCGAGAACGCGCGGCACGAGCGCCGACGTGCCAGGCCGGTGGTACACCGGGCGAGCCGGCTACTTACCCGATGCGTAGCCTCGCTCGCGGAGGCGTTGCACGACCGTCTCCGCAGCGCGGCGCCCTGCGGCCTCCCCCCACTCCTGTCCGGCCGCCATGCTCTCTCGCATGATGACCGGCATCAGCTCGATGCTACGCTGGCCGAGGGGCGTCTTATAAAACGCGAGAAGCCCCTTGATCTCGGCATGGGTGAAGTGCCGCTCGTACACGGGACCGACCAGTGCAGCCATGTCGGCCTGCCCCACCTCCACTCTCATTTCCTCGAACAAGGCGTTCAGGACGTCTATCGGAACGTCAGGATAGGCCTGGTCGAAAAGCGGCCGAAGGCTGGTCAGCATCTGCTCTGACATCTGCGCGCCGAGGGCTGCGGCTCCCGTGATCTCAATGAGTTCACGGACGTCCTTCCGCAACAGCGCATCGGGCTGGGAGGCCGGCTGCGCGGCTGCAGACGAGCCCGCCAGCGCAAGGAGGGCGGCGAGGAGGACGCTTTTCTTCATGGGAGTGCAGGCTTACAGGTGGTTCTCAACGGGCGAATGAGCCCTGAAACGCTGAGGCCGGAAAGGTAGAGGTCCAGCCGAGTCCAAACGACCTAATGGCCCGGGTCTGATACGAGTTAGCCCGGTCATCGAGGAAAGCGCCCTTCGCCACACCGGCCTATCTTCCGGATCAACCACGTCGCCGACGAACCCGACCCGCTGCAGCACCCGCGTCGACGCGTTGGGCTCCGGCAGCGTGTGGGCGAGCACGCAGCGTACGCCGGGCGAGCCGACTGCAAGAGCGACGAGCTCCCGCGCCATCGCGGTGGCAGAGCCGTGCCCCTCAAACGGGGGAAACGTGAAGTGCGCGATCTCGACAGCGTCGTCAGGGCCCGGGGCACCTTTGAAGGAGCAGGTCCCAATCACGGTAGCGCCGTCGGCGGCGAGGTACCCGCCCCACGGCGGGTCGGCCGGCATTGCGAGCGTCTGTTCGACGACGCCACGGACGAAGGCCGCGTCAGCTGGCGCCGCGCCATATGCGGCCTCGAACCCTTCGGCGTCCCCGTGCAGTGCGGAGGCGAGCGCGGCGTCAAGAAGGACGAGGCGCATCGGACGTGCGGGCTAACGACCGGCGTGGCGGACGCTCCGCATAGCGGGCGAAGGTGACGTGGCCGGGGCGAGAACAGAAGATGCTACTCTGCCCTCGCCCGAGAATCAGCGGCCTGTGTGGTTCCAGCGGGACGCGCCAGCAGGCAGCGAGCGCCCGGGCCGCGCCTTGGGCAAGATCAGAACATCTTCCCTCAGCCGCGCCGCGCGGCCTCAAGGGTCGAGATGTCAATCTTCGTCATGGTCATCATCGCCTCGAACGCGCGCTTGGCCGAGGCGGGATCCGGGTCGGAGATCGCTTG
>DASVSE010000387.1:0-3421 GCA_036388235.1 Rubricoccaceae bacterium
CCTTGCTGTCCTCGCAGCCGGCGTGTTTCTCCTCCCAGCACCAGGCCCTGGATTCCTCGTCGTCGCGCTCGGGGCTGCCTTGGTCGCTCAAGAGTCGCTCGCTGCGGCCCGCGCGGCAGATAAGACCGAGGTGTGGCTTCGGGGGGTAGCGGCCTGGGGAATCCGCGTGTGGCGCAGAAGCTCCGGAGGCGTCAAAGGGCTCATCGTTCTCGCAGCACTCGCGCTGGCGGGGCTGGGAGCATGGGCAGCGTACCACGTCATCTTTGGCCGCTAAAAGGAGCGTGCAGGCAGATCGCGAGGGAGCGCCGCGTGCCCTCCGGGCACGTCCTGGCCTGATCGCCGCCACGCTCGGGTGTCCGACGAAGATCGCCGTGCCCCGATGCAGCCCGCGATTCGGTGACCGAAATCCCTTTTTGCCCTCACCGCTTTGGTGCGTCTCTTCCTTGCCGACATCGACGGCTGCCTCTCTGAGCCCTACCGCCCGTTCCGCCTCGACGCGTTTGCCCGGCTGCGCGCCCACATCGAGCGGGCCGAGACTGACCCGCGCGTCCCGCGGATCGGGCTGTGTTCGGGCCGCAGCTACGCCTACGTCGAGGCGACGGCGCAGGCGCTTGGCCTCCGCGCGCCGGCCCTGTTCGAGAGCGGCGGCGGCCGCTTCGACCTGCCCGCGGCGCGCATCACGTGGAATCCAGCGCTCACGCCGGCCGTCGAGGCCGACCTCGCGGCCGTCCGGGCATTCATGACCGAGACCGTCGTGCCGCGCTCGCCGACCGTCTCGTTCGACTACGGCAAGCGCTCGCAGGCCGGCATCGTAAGCCCCGTCGTGAGCGAGTGCGACGCGTTTCTGCCCGAGATCACCGCCTTTGCTGCCACGCACGCGCCCGGCCTCGTCGCGTACCACACCCCGTACTCGGTCGACGTCGTGCCCCGCGCGCTGACGAAGGTCCGGGCGATCGAGTGGCTCGCCGCGCAGGAGGGGCTGAGCCTCGCCGAGGTCGCGTTCGTCGGCGACACGGTCGGCGACGCCGCGGCACTGCGGGGCGTCGGCTGGGGCTTCGCGCCGGCCAACGCCGATGCCGACGCCCGGGCGGCCGCAAGGACCGTCACGCGCGGGGCCGTGCTCGACGGCGTCGAGGAGGCGTTTGCCGCGTGCCTCGCCGCGAATGGCGCCGAAGCAGCGTAGTGACGGGCGAGCCGTGCTGTTTTGTGTGCCCGACGCGCGCTCGGGGTTGGGTTGGCCGTTGAGTCTGCCGATACCTTCGGCCCCACCCGCTGGCCCGATGCCTCTCGTCTCGCTCTCGCGCCGCCTCCGCCTCCTCGCCGCCCTCGCCGGGTTCCTTGCCACGGTGCCCTGCGCCGCGGCGCAGGGCACCGCCGTGCAGGATTTTGCCTCGACGAGCGCCCCGCATGCGCCCCGCGCGGCCCGCACGCCCGACCCGACGACCGCGCCGGCGTACTACGTCGTTGCCGCCGGAACCGTCCTGCGCCGCACGCCGGCGGCGAGCGCCCCGGCCGTCGAGACGCTGCGGCTGCGCGAGGGCGTCCGCGTCCTCGGCGACACGCTCGCCGGCGGCCTGCACTGGCACCGCGTCCGCTTCGGCGGCAGCGACGGCTTTCTCCCCGCCGGTTCGCTCTCGAACGTCTGGATCCGCGTCGACAAGTCCGACCGGACGCTGTACCTCTACCGCGGGTCCGACCTCGTCCGCGAGATCCCGGCCGACGTCGCCGCGAGCGAGGGCGACAAGGTGCGCCGCTCGGGCGCCGACGAGCGCGACCAGTGGCGCATGCCCGAGGGGGTCTTCTACGTCGTCGGCCGCAACGACCGCTCGTCGTACTACCGCGCCTTCGTGCTGTCGTACCCTAATCCCGAGCACGCCCTCCGCGGCCTCCAGCAGGGGATCATCGACGAGGCGACCTACCGCGCCATCGTCCGCGCCGACGCAGACGGCGTCTCGCCGCCGATGGGCACCCGGATGGGCGGCATGATCGAGATCCACGGCTCGGGCTCGGGCCGCCGCGAGGCGTGGACGCGCGGCTGCGTCGCCCTCCGCAACGTGCACATGGACGACCTGTGGGACGTGCTGCAGGTCGGCACGCCGGTCGTGATCGAGCCCTAGGGCACCCCGGGCGGACTTGACGCGGCACGCCTCGCGGTGGAGGTTGGCGCGCTCACCTACCCGCCTCCCGATGTCCCGCCTCACGCTCGCTGCTCTGCTCCTGACCCTCCTCGCCGGCTGCGATTCGGGAGGCGACGACGATGGCCCGTTCCGCGATCTCTCTGGCGATCCGGCGCTCCTCGCCGGGACATGGACGTGGGAGCGTACGACGGTCTGCCCGATCGAGGCGGGCGACTGCTCAGAGACGACTCCTAACTCGGCAGGCCGGGCCGAGACGCTCACGGTCACCTATACGCCCGAGACGTCGTCACATAACGGGACGGTCTCGGGCTTTTTCAACGGCCAGACCCTCGCTCCGACGCCGTACTTCATTGGGCCGACGCTTGCGGTCGATTACGTGGACCACGGCGAGACCCACTACTCGCTCGCGTTCCGCGAGGGCGCCGGCGACTTCCGGTACGGCGTCTCGCAGGACCGGCTCGCCCTCTCGACCTACACCGCCGCTGATCTGGAGACGACCACGACGTACCGGCGGCAGCGCTAGCCGACTCGCTGGCGGTTGGCCCGCGCGCAACACGGCTCGGCGGCAGGGCGTACCCGAGGCGTTCCACCCCCGACCCCATGCCCGCCCGCCTGCCCGTCTCCCGCGTCGCGGTGTGGCTTGTCGCCGTCCTGCTCGCTATCCCGGCCGTCGCGCAGCGGGCCGCACCTGAGCGAGCGCGGACCGAACGGGCGCCCGGCGTCCCGACGCTGACGGGCGACGGACCGGTCGTTCGTCTGACCATCGACGGGATGGTGGACACGGCCCTCGCGCAACGCGTCGCCCGGGCCGTCGCGCAGGCCGAGGCGAGCGGCGCGTCGGCCCTCGTCGTTCGCGTGAACACGTACGGCGGCCTGCTCGACGCGGGCGACGCGATCCGGACGAGCCTGCTCGGGACAGACGTCCCCGTCGTCGCCGTCGTGGACCGCAACGCGGCCTCGGCGGGCGCGCTCATCACGTACGCCGCCGACACGATTGTGATGGTCCCGGGCGCGTCCATCGGCGCCGCAACGGCCGTCGACGGCGCGACGGGCGAGGCGGCACCCGAGAAGGTTCAGAGCTACACACGCGGCCTCATGCGCGCAACGGCCGAGGCGACGGGCCGCGACCCGCGCATCGCTGAAGCGATGGTGGACCCTGCGCTGGGCGTGCCCGGCACGGTCGAGCCCGGTCGCCTCGTGACGCTCTCGTCTCAAGAGGCGCTCCGCCTCGGCGTCGCCGATGCCATTCTGCCGTCCGTCGACGCCGCCGTCGCGGCGGCCGG
>DASVSE010000388.1:0-11461 GCA_036388235.1 Rubricoccaceae bacterium
CTCATCGCCGACAGCCTGACGGCCGCGGGCCTGGGGCCGCTCGCCGAGACGGGCCCGCTCGCCGACCTGCGCGTACAGGCCCACGCGTTCGGCTTCCACCTCGCCGCGCTCGACGTGCGGCAGCACAGCCGCGTCCACGAGGCGGCCGTCGCGGACCTGCTCGCCCGAGCCGGCGTCGCGGCCGACTACGCCGCGCTCTCGGAGCCCGAGCGCCTCGCCATCCTCGAAGCCGAGCTGGCCAGCCCGCGCCCGCTCGTCCGCGAGGGCGCCGACCTCGGGCCCGACGCGGCCGCCGCCCTCGGCGCCTACCGCGCGGCCCGCGACGCGTATGCGGCCGAGCCCGAGGCGCTCGGCGCCTTCATCGTCTCGATGACGGATTCGGTGAGCGACCTGCTCGAAGTCCTCCTCCTCGCCCACGAGGCCGGCCTGTGGACGCAAGACACCGACGGTACCGTCATATCGCCCGTCGACGCCGTCCCGCTCTTTGAGACGATCTCGGACCTGGAAGCCGCCCCGGGCATCCTCGGCGCCCTCTTCGCGAGTCCGGCCTACCGCCGCCACCTCGCGGCGCGGGGCGGCTTTCAGGAGGTGATGCTGGGCTACTCGGACTCCAACAAGGATGGCGGCTACTGGGCAGCGAACGCCGCACTCCACACGGCGCAGCGGGCCGTCGCCGTGGCCTGCCGCGAGGCGGGCGTCGCGCTGCGGCTGTTTCACGGCCGCGGCGGGACCGTCGGGCGCGGCGGGGGGCGGGCGGGCGGCGCCATCCTCGGGATGCCGGCCGAGGCGCAGTCGGGCCGGATCCGCTTTACCGAGCAGGGCGAGACCATCTCCTTCCGCTACGCGCTCCCCGGTATCGCACACCGCCATCTGGAACAGATCGTCCACGCGCAGACCGTCGCCCTGTGCGACGCGGCACGGCCAGCGGATCCGGACCCCGCATCGAACGCGCACTGGCAGGCTGTCGCCGCCCGCTCGATGGAGGCCTACCGCGCCCTCGTCGACGCGCCCGGCTTCTGGGCGTGGTTCCGCGCCGTGACGCCCATCGAGGCCATTGCCGGCCTGTCGATCGCGTCGCGGCCCGTCTCGCGTGGCGGTGCGATGGGCCTCGACAGCCTCCGCGCGATCCCGTGGGGCTTTGCGTGGACGCAGCCGCGCATGACGGTCCCGGGCTGGTTCGGCGCCGGGACCGCCCTCGCCGCCGCCTTTTCGGACGGACACCTCGACGCCCTCCGCGCGGCCTACGACGCGTCGCCGTTTCTGCGCGCCGTTGCCGAGAACGCGATGCGCGAGATGGCGCGGGCGCGCCTCGACATCGCGCGCCGCTACGCGCACCGCGCCGAGGCACTCGACGCCGACGGGGCGCTGTTCGAGCGCGTCGAGGCTGAGTTTGCCCGGACCGAGCGGGCCCTGCTGCGCCTCGCCCGCCGGGACACGCTCCTGCCCGAGGGCTCGTCCATCGCGGCGACGATCCGCTACCGCAACCCGCCGACGGACGTGCTGAACCTCGTCCAGATCGAACTCATGACCCGCATGCACGCCGATCCGGCCGATGACGGCGCCCGAGCCGCGCTCCTCGCGACGCTCAACGCCCTCGCCGCAGCCATGCAGAGCACGGGCTGACGCGTCAGGCGTGACACGCCGATGGCACGCCACGGCGCTAGTTTTCCCGACACTTCCAGCGACACCGTGTACGCATTCATTTCGGGAACGCTCGTCGAGAAAAAGCCGACCGAGGCGATCGTCGAGGCCGGCGGCGTCGGGTACCGGCTGCTCATTCCGGCGTCGAGCTACGACAAGCTGCCCGACGTGGGCAAGCCCACGCGCCTGCAGACGACGTTCGTCGTCCGCGAAGACGCGCAGACGCTCTACGGCTTCGCGACGGACGCCGAGAAGACGGCCTTCGAGACGATGACGGCCGTCTCGGGCGTCGGTCCGAAGCTGGCGCTCGGGGCACTCTCGGCGATGACGCCGGGCGAGCTGCGCGACACGGTCGTCGCGGGCGACGTGGCCATGCTGACGCGCATCCCGGGCGTCGGGAAAAAGCTCGCCGAGCTGCTGGTCGTGAAGCTCCGCGACAAGTTTGCCTCCGTCGACGGTCTGGAGACGGGCGGCGTGCTCGGCGGCGATGGCGCGCTCGGTGAAGCTCGCGCCGATGCCCGGGCGGGCCTCGAAGCGCTCGGGCTCTCGCGCGCCGAGGCCGAGCGGCGGCTCCGCAAGGCCATCAAGGCGCACCCCGGCACGCAGTCCGCCGAGGACCTGCTGCGCCTGGCGCTCCGCGAGGGCTAGCCACGCGCACGCAGCGCTGAAACCGGGGTGGCCGGGCGGGGTTGGCGGGCCTCCTCTCCCCCACCCCGCCATGGACACGCGCCCGATCGGCCAGCTCCGCGTCTCGACCGTCGGCCTCGGCTGCAACAACTTCGGCTGGCATCTCGACGAGCCCGCCTCGCGCAAGGTCGTCCACGCCGCGCTCGACGCCGGCATCACGCACTTCGACACGGCCGAGGTCTACGGCGACGGCGAGAGCGAGCGGATGCTCGGCCGCGCCCTCGGCCCGCGCCGCGCCGATGTCGTGATCGCGACCAAGTTCGGCAACCGAACCGACGCGCGGCCCGAGACGGTCGTCCGCTCCGCCGAGGCGAGCCTCCAGCGCCTCGGGACGGACACGATCGACCTCTACTACCTCCACAAGCCCGATCCGGCGACGCCCATCGCCGACACGCTCGGCGCGCTGTCGCGGCTCGTCGAGGCCGGAAGCGTGCGCGAGATCGCGTGCTCGAACTTCTCGGCGGACCAGCTCCGTGAGGCTGAGGCAGCAGCCGTCGGGGCGCGGTTCGTGGCGAATCAAGGCGAGTACAGCCTGCTCCACCGCGATCCCGAGACGGACGGCGGGCTGGACGCGTGCCGCGCGCTCGGGCTCGCCTACGTGCCCTACTTCCCGCTCAAGAGTGGCCTGCTGACGGGCAAGTACCGCCGCGGGACGGACGCGCCGGCCGGGACGCGCCTCGCCGGTGACACGGCTGGGAGCGCCTTCCAGAGCATGGGCGAGCGCCTGCTCACCGACGCCAACCTCGACGCGGTCGAGCGGCTCGTCGGGTGGGCGGAGGCGCACGGGCGGACGATTCTCGACGTCGCGTTCGCATTCCTGCTCGCCCGGCCCGTCGTCGCCTCGGTCATCGCCGGCGCGACGCGGCCCGAGCAGATCGCCGCCAACGTTGCCGCGGCCGCCCTCCCGCTCTCCGAAGCCGACGTGCAAGAGATCGAGGCGCTGCTGGACGCGACGGCCTGACCCGGTGCGTCTTTGCCCGCTCCGAACATGAGCGCCGCGCGCCGAGGCGTAGATTGCGCGCACGGTGCCGTGGCCGAGCGGTTAGGCGCAGGTCTGCAAAACCTGTTACAGCGGTTCAAGTCCGCTCGGCACCTCACGCGACGCGCCCTCCCGGTCCAGGCCAGGAGGGCGCGTTGCTGTTTAAACGGACCGCGTGCGCTCAGGCTGCAGCGTTCGGAGCGGCCGCTTCTGCCGCCCCGGGGACGACGTTGGGCGCCTCGGTGAGGATGGTCGCTGCGGCCTTCGCCTTCTCCTCCGCCTTCTCGGTCTTCTTCTTGAGCTGCCGGTAGCGCGCGACGTCGAGCGTCTCCGGCGCGATGGCCCACACGAGCGCCCCACGGCCGGCCCCGATGTCGGCCCACCGCACGACGGGCACGTCGATGCGCAGCACGGACGCCGTCTTGACCTCGAACGTCCCGCCGCCGACGAGCAGGGCGGCCAGCCGCGACGTCGTCGGCTCGTGCCCGATCACGACGAGCGTCGCCGCCTCGTCGGGCTCGGACTGGATCTCGGCGAGGACCGCCTCCGGGGTCGCCTCGTACAGCGCGTCGGTAATGCGCTCGGTCGCCTTCCAGAAACCCGCCTCGGCGGCGAGGCGCGCCGTCTCCCGGGTCCGCACGGCCGACGAGGCGAGCACGCGCTCGGGGGCGGCGCCCGACGCGGCGATCAGGCGGCCCATCTTGACGGCGGCCTTGCGGCCACGCTCGGCGAGCGGCCGCTCAATGTCGGGGGTGTCGCTCGTCCAGTCAGACTTGGCGTGGCGGAACAGGAGAATCGTCTTCATCGGGTCGGAGAGTGGGAGCCGGAGGGCGCAAGACTACGGACGTGCAGCCGCCGCGGTCACGGCGCCGGCACCGGCGGGGGCGCGAAGATCGTCGTTCCGGTCGCATCGACGCCGACGGGGGTCACGACCGTTGGGCCGGACTCGAAGAACGCGGCGTAGCCGAAGACGAGGATGAACGCGATCACGCCGACGATGAGCGCGCTCAGAAACGACGTGTACGCCCCGCGGAGCAGCTTGTACTTCCGCTCCAGCACGGCGCCGACCCCGTAAATGTCCGTGATCATGAGCTCGTAGAGCGCGACCGGGTCCATCATGCGCTCTTTCATCGCAATCTGGTAGTCGCTCTCCTTCAGGCTCGCAAAGTTGCCGAAGAACAGGATGTTGGTCTTGTTGCGGCGGATCTCGTCCAGGGTCACGTGATGGCTGGTGACCCGCGGCCGCGCCGAGAGGACGGCGAAGATGAGCGAGACGACGCAGCCGATCAGGAAGACCGAGGTCGGGATGAGGAGCCACGGGTTGGCGTCCACCTTCGGGGCGATCGCGGCGATGAGAATCGAGACGATGAACCCGTTGACCGAGATCATGATGTTGGCCTTCGCGTCGGCGAGCGACGTGAGGTCCATGTTGACCCGGTAGCTGGACCGGAAGAGGGTCTCGACGCCCCGCCGAGGGCCCATCGCGCGGAAAAGCGAGTCGGGATCGTCGGGGTCGATCTCGGGCTCAGGCTCCTTGTCCTTCTTGGCCTTCTTCTTTTTCCGGACCTCCTCGACGGCGACGGCAATCGCTTCGGCAAAGGCCGGGACGGCCTCGGGCGCCACCGGCTCGGACGCGCCGAGCGTCGACGTCCCCGCGAGAGGCGCCGCGCCAGCGACAGCCGGGGGGTCGAGAACGGAGAACGGGTCGGTCGTGGGCGTGTCCGCCATGAGATCGGGGGTCGTGGGGACGGCTAGAACGAGAAACCGGTGCCGAATGTGACGAGCGTGCTCTCGGACGAGCGGCCGACGGTGAGCGTGAGGATCGCTCGGTCGAGGGCGTTGAACGACAGCCCACCGCCGTACCCGAAGTGGAGATCGGAGCCGTCGTCGGGATCGACTTGGACCGGGCCGCAGGAGATGATGCCGCAGATGTTGACGGTCTGCTCGTCGGACCAGACGCGACCGGCGTCGCCGAAGGCGAGCACGCCGATGGTCACCGGAAGCGCGTACGTGTCGAGGCGGAACAGCTTGGCCCGCACCTCGGCCCCGGCGTACGCGGCCGTCCGGCCGGCGAAGCGCTCGCGGCGGTAGCCACGTAGCGAGCCGTCGCCCCCGACGACGGCCGCGTCGAAGAACGGGAAGTCGCCGAAGCGGTGGTCCGCGCCGGCCCGCACGGCGAGCGTGAGCTGCGGCGCGTAGTTGATCGGGAAAAACGCCTGCGCCTCGCCGCCGAGCGTCCCGTAGTTGCTCGCGGCACCGGTAACTCCGACGCGGTAGGCGCCTGTCCCCATAAGGCGGAAGCCCTGGACGGGGTTCGGGCCGCCATAGGCTGTCGAAAGCATGACGCGGGCGAAGGCGCCGGTGTGGACCTGCGGGCTGAACACGTCCGTCTCGGTCAGCGCAAGCACATCGACGGGCGTGACAGTGCCCGAGTCGCCCCGGGCGACGTCGGCGTAGCGGACGGTCGGGCCGGCGACGAGGCGCAGGTTCTGGCCGAGGTCGCCTCCGAAGCCCGCATCCGCCTGGATGCGCGCGAGTTCGACGCGTTCGCGGCGGTCGCCGATCTCCGCCGAGTTGTTGCCGAAGCCATAGAAGTTGCGGACGTAGCGCGGCGTCGAGGCAAGCGCGTCCACGTCGAGGTCGACGACGCCGACGGCTTCGCGCATGCGGCCGGTGTAGCGCGCGGCCAGGCCGCCGGTCGAGGTCGCCACGGTGGCGCCGAGCGTGTGCGTGGCCGCCTGGGGGCGGATGCGGAAGCCCGGCACGACCGTCGCGACCTGCGCGCCGAGCACGATCCCGTCCGTCGGGTTGTAGCCGACGAGCGGGAAGGCCGACGTGCGGCGCAGAACGGACTCGTAGCTGTCGTAACGGTTAATGTCGCCGTCGTCGGACCGGCGGTCCTCCACCTGGCGGCCACGCGCGCCAATGGTCAGCCCCTGAGGCGTGTCGTACACCGCGACGTCGCCGGCGGGAGCCGTGAGGGAATCGCGGGCGCCGCCGCCGATGACCCGGACGGCGATGCGGTCCGGGCCGTCGCCGACGACCTCGAAGCGGTCGCGGCCCCCGAAGCCGTACAGGCGGACCTCGCGGGTCTGGCGCGGGAAGAACCTGCGCTCGTAGAGGATCCGGTCTTCGTTGCCGTCCTTGTCCGAACGCACGACGACGCTCAACTGGCCGTCGGCCTCGCGCGTCGCCGTGAAGCGCTCGCGCTCGTCCGACCCGACGACGTCGACGATGCCCGAGTGGAGTTCGTACAGCTCCGAGACGACCTCGACGAGACGGTCGCGGCGGCTGCGCAGGCCGAGCGTCCACTCGGGCCCGACCTGGGCGTAGATCTCGGACGGGAGCGAGCGGACGGACGCGTCGATGGCGGCGTCCGAGAGGTCCGCCTGGACCGCCCGCGCGACCTCCTGCATGTCTTCGAGCGTGAGCTCGTTGAAGAAGCGGCGGTCCTGCTCGAATCCGTTGGCCGTCAGCCCACGGAGCCCGCCGAAGTCCTCGCCGAACGGTTGGAGGCGCTCGTCGGCGAAGCGCTCCAGAAGCCGCGGCGCCAGGCCGCCGATGGCGTAAAAGGCAAAGTCGTGATCCTGCGCGATCGGCCGGTAGACCTTGCCACGCGTCGCCGCGTCGCCCGAGAGGGACGGGTCGAGGTCGCCGGGCTCGTACTCGGCCCAGCGCCACTGCCCCTCGTGGCGGTCCCAGTCGGCGACCATCATGTCGATGAGGCGGGCGCGGAGAAAGGCGCGCTGGTCCACGCGGCGGTCCTGGTCGCCGCGGAGCTCCTCGCGGAGCTTGGACTCCGAGACGACGTCGGCGACGCCGTCGAAGCCCTCGACGCCGCGCATGTCGTCGGCGGCGCGCGTCTCGATCAGGCCGACCCGGCCGGCAAACTGCTCGCGGTAGCGCCCGAGGCGCGGGTCGTCGGGGATGTAGACGAGGCGCGGGCGCGAGATGAGGACGTCCGCAGCACGCGAGAGCGGATAGGCGACGACCGCTCCGAAAGGCGTCTGCGCCGAGCGCAGGTCGAGCACGACCGACCCGACGACCCCGTTACGCAGCTCCTCGGGAATCTGCCCCGTGCCGCCCTTCTCGACGAGGCGGAGGTTGTACTCGCGGCCATCGGCCCCTTCGAAGCGCAGTCCCGTGGTCTGGTTGCTGCCGGTGATGTAGAGCGGCGTGAGGCCACCCGCTTCCGTCCCCAGGTCGAGCACGGGGAGCGAGACGGGCGTCGCCCAGACGTCGCGGTAGCCCTCGCCCCAGACCGTCCGGGTAAACTCGTCGTTGCGGAACGAGCCCGTCACGAAGTTGACGTCGGTCGGGACGATGACGCGGCCACCGAGTTCGGGCGGGAGGCTGCCTGCCGTCGTCTCGGGGATCTCAGGCTCGGTCAGCTCGGGGTTGGCCTCGGCGATCTGGGACCGGAAGGCGACGGTCGTCGCGCCCGTCCGCACGTCCACCTCGACCGTCTCGGCCCACAGGCGGCCATCGGCGAAGTAGACGAGGCGCTGGTAGCCTGGCCGCGGCAGAATGTGAGCCGCGCCACGGCCCGAGACCGCCGCCTCGGCCTGCCCGCCGCCTGTTCCGGAGACGAGGTACGCCTGGCGGTTGATCTCCGAGCGGATGACGTCGAAGGTCTGCAGGCTGCGGTCGTGCGCGGAGGCGTAGACGAGGCGGTCCTGGCGGGCGAAGAGCCCGTCGAGGACGGTCCGCATGGAGCGGTAGCGCTCCGAGGCGAGGCTCTGCCCACTCGTGCCGACGGTCTGCCCGAGGAGCGGCCCGACGCCAAGGGTCGCAACCGTCTGGCCGACGGTCCGCTGCCCGGCGTACTCGCCGTTGGAAACGACCGGGTGATGGCCGACCACGACGATGCGGTCGTCCGAGCGGTCCTCGATGACGCTCTCGAGGTACGTCGCGACGTCAGCGGGGCTGCGGACGTTCTCGCCCTCGAACTCGCCTTCGGGGCGCTCGTCGGGGTCGCGGAGCCACCACGCCGTGTCGAGGGCGATGAGGCTCAGCCCGGGCGCGAGTTCGAGCACGCGCGGTCCGCCGGCCTGGTCGCCGGGCGTGAGCACGCTGTCCCCGAGCGTCTGGATGAGCGCGTCTTCGAGACGTTCGACGCCGTCCTTGCCCTCCTCCCAGTCGCGGTCGCCTGGCAGTGCGACAATGCGGCCGGGATAGCCCTCGAAGGCGCGGCCGAGTGCCTGGACCGGGCGCAGCGCCTGGGCATCGCCCTCGCGGAGCCCTCCAGGCGTCTCGTCGCCGAGGAGCACGACGGCCGAGGCCTGCCCGGCAGCGCGGGCGTCGGCTCCGAGGGCCGTCAGCACGGCATCGCTCCCGCGGCCCACGTCACCGGTGTTGCCCGTCAGGAAGACGCGGTACGCGACGACGCCCTCGGGCAGCGGCTGCGCCGGCGCATCGCGGTAGCGCGGCGCGACGTAGTCGCGGGTCGTCGCACAGCCGGCAGCGGCGAGCGCCGCAAAGGCGACGCACGAAACGGCGAGAGCAGGCGAGGCAACGCCGCACCAGAGGGCGGGGCGCCGGCGAGCAACACGGCTAGCGGTCGGTCGGATCAAAGCGGAGCAGCGTGGCGGGACCGTTCGGCCCCTCGTTGGAGATGTAGAGCGTTCCGTCGGGCGCGAAGGCCAGCCCCTCGGGCTGCGCAAAGAGCGCCTCGGGGAGCGAGATGACGGTTTGCAGGGACCCGTCACGCGCGAGAACGGCGACGGCCTTGCGGACCGACGATAGGACGTACAGCTCGCCCGTGCGGGGCCGGACGGCGAGCGCGGACGGCTTGAACGCGTCCGAGGTGTCGACAAGCCGGCGGTCCAGCGTAAACACCGGCGCTGGCGACAACGTGTTCGTGGCGAGGCTAAAGGCGTAGATCGCGCGGACATCCTGGAGGCCGCTTCCGGGGTTCTCCTTGCACGCGATCAGCAGGCGGTTGCCCGCCTCGTCGTAGGCCAGTCCCTCGGTGTCGTTGCGCCCGGCGAGGTCCGTCTGGAAGCGCTCCGCCTCGACCGACGCCGCGCTCCGGCGGATGCGGTACAGGTCACCGTCGCTGCGGAGCACCCACACGTCGTCGCCGACGCGCTCGACGCCCTCGAAGTCGCCGCGCTCCTTGAACACCTCGCGGCCGACGATCTCGCCAGTCGCCGCGCTGAGCGTGTACAGCGTCCCGATCTCGTCCTGGACGGCCCCGAGCGTGCCATCCTCAAAGACGGTCAGGCCCGAGATCTCGCGGATCTCGTCGGGCAGTTCGACCGTGGCCGACGGCGCCGCGAGGGCGTACGGGACGTTGGGCCGCGTGGCCGCAGGCGCTTCGGAAACGCGCGCCGCGCCGGGGGCATCATCGGGGGAGCCGTCGGCGGGGGCGCTGCAGGTCGCCGCAAAGAGCGACGCCAGAACGGGGAGTGCGAGAAGTCGGTGCATCGCGCGTCAACGCTGCACACGTGCCGCGGGTTCGGGAAGACGGTGCGCGTCCGGCTACCTTCGCCCCTTCCCTCCCGGACGCCCTGTTGTCCCTCTCGTTTCGCACGGCTGCACGTACGGAAGCGCTCCTCGACGCCTTCGCGGCGGAGATCCGCGAGCGGCCGCTCGGCGGCTTGCTCGCGCGCGAGACCGTCGTCGTGGCGAGGTCGACGGCGTTGCGGGCGCACGTCGAGGACCGGCTGGCGCGGCTCGTCGGGTGCGCGGCGTCTGTGGACCTTCAGTCGCCGCGCCTGTTCGTGGCCGAACTCGCGCGGCGGTTCGGGCTCGTCCCACCGGCCCCGGGCGGGCGGGCTTACGAGGCGAGCGCCCTCGCGTGGCGCATCGCGCGCCTGCTGCCGACGCTCGGCGGCCCGCTCTACGCGCCGCTGACGGCGTACCTCGACCGGCAGGCCGAGACCGAGCGCCCCGGGGGCACCTTCGCGCTCGCCGCCCGCCTCGCCGCCGCGTTCGACGACTACCAGGTTTACCGCCCCGACGTCGTGCAGGCGTGGGCCGAGGGCCGGCCCGGCGCGGCCGGGTGGCCGCACGACGCGTGGCAGGCGGACCTCTGGCGGCGCCTGCTCGCCGAGCCCCTGACGGCCCCCGATGGAACACCCGAGCGCGACCGCGCGACCGTCCTCCGCGACCTCACGGCCCGCCTCCAGCAGCCGTCGCTCGGAGACGCTGCCCGGACGCTCCCGGCGCGCGTGTCGCTCATCGGGACGCCGCTCCTGCCGCCCGCCTACCTCCGCGTTCTCGTCGCGCTCGCCGGCCATGTGGACGTGACGATCTATGCCGCCGTCGCCGGGCGCGATGCGGCCGGGGCAGCGCCTGCGTTCGGAGCGCCGGCTCGCCACCCGCTCCTCCATGCGCTCGGCGGCCACACCCGCGACACGGCCGACCTCTTCGACGCGCTCGACGTCCCCGCCTCGACGCACATGCCGGCCGAAGGGCCTGCCGAGGCGCCGACCGCCCTGCACACGCTTCAGCAGGCGCTCCTGACGGACACGCCACCAACCTCGCTGACGCGCCTCGCCGCTGCAGACCACTCGCTGCGCATCCTCGACGCCCACTCGCCACTGCGCGAGGTCGAGGCCCTGCGAGACGAGATCTACGACGCCTTCGACTCGATACCTGGCCTGCGCCCCTCGGACGTGGCGATTCTGGTCCCGGACCTCGCGACGTACGCGCCGCTCGTCGAGGCCGTCTTCGCGACCTCGGCCCCGGAGGTTGCGGGACGACGGCGCGGGTCCGCGCCGCTCCCCGTCCACGTCGCCGACCCGCCGCGCGGGACTGAACGCCACGTGCTCGACGCCTTCGACCGCCTTCTCGGCCTCCTCGACGGCCGCGCGACGGCGTCGGACGTGCTCGGCCTGCTCGACGTGCCCGCCGTGCGCCGGGCTGCTGGCATCGACGAGTCCGAGCTCGCCGTCGTCCACGCCTGGGTGCGCCTCACGCGCGTCCACTGGGGCCGCGACTCGGCGCACCGCACGGCCACGCGGCCCGACGAGGCCGAGACGCTCGCCGATGCGCACGACGCCGAGGCGGACGACGACCTCCACACGTGGCGCTTCGGGCTGGACCGCCTCCTCCTCGGCGTCATGACCGGCCCGACGGAGAGCGTCGTGCTCGGCCGCCGGCCGGTCGGCGAGGGCACGCTGGACGCGGCCGACCTGCTCGGTCGCC
>DASVSE010000389.1:0-2658 GCA_036388235.1 Rubricoccaceae bacterium
GCGACGACGGCGCCCAGCGGCGTGTCGTCGCTATCGGTCAGGGCCCCCACGGCGACGGCCGAGCCATCGGGCAGGAGCGCGAGGTCTGTAAAGGCGTCGCCGGAGCCGCCGAGGTCGACGCGCCGAATTCCGGCCGCACCGTACGTCGGGTCGAGCGCGCCCGCCGCCGTCAGGCGGAGCACGGCCGCGTCCCCGCCGATGGTCCCCGCCAGGAGGATGCGCCCGTCGGGGAGCGCGACAACGTCGGAGGCGCCGCTTTCGAGTGTTCCGGATGGATCGAATACCACTCGACCATCGGTCCCGAAGGTCGGGTCTGGGGCGCCCGTCTGGGCATGCACGAGCGGCGTGAGGCTGAGGACGGCGGCGAGAATCGGAAGGCGCATCGGATCGGGGGAACGTGACGGGAAAGTCGCAGCCCAACCGGTGAGCCACCTGATGCAGACGCACCATCTCGCCGTCAAGTCACGCCTCTTCGCTCATGTTCGGCTCTAGAGGTAGCGCGCGAACGCCTCGTCAGGATCGGCGGGGATCGCCACGTCGAGGGCCGGGCGGGCGGCCTGCTCGGCGAGCCAGTCCGAAGCGCCGTCGCGCTTGCGGATGGCGGTGTCGCCTTTGGGCCCGACCCATCCCAGGACCGGCAGCTCGCGGTAGCCGGGCTTGGCGTCGCCGAAGCCCCACCGGATGCCGCCGTACGTGGACGCGTCGCGGCCGTCGAGCGAGAAGCGGTCGTTGAGGTAGCACGCCGTCGCGAAGCCGGCCTCGGGCGTGGGCGTCCATAGGAGAATCTGCTTCACCCAGAACATGCGCAGGTTGTTGTTCATCCACCCGTCGAGGAGAAACTGCTTTTGCGCGGCGTTCCACGACTCGCTCGCCGTCTCGCCGCGGGCGAGTTCACCGAGCGAGTAGAGGGCCGGCCGCGGGTCCGCACGGTGCGCGTCCAGCGTGTCGCGGGCAGCGTCGGGCAGGCCCGAGTAGCGCGTCCAGCCCGCCTCGTGCCGGCAGCGGTGGTGGTAGTACTCGCGCCACGTGAGCGTCTCGTCGAGGAATTTCCACCGTGCGTCCGCCGAGACGTCACCGGCTGCCTCGGCGTCGTAGATCGCCCGGGCGACGTCGAGCGGGGAGAGGACGCCAAAGTGCATCCAGGGCGAGAGACGCGCGGATCCGGCGGCGAGGGCGGGGTTGTTGCGCGTCGCCTTGTAGCGCGGCACCACCGCTGCGACGGCCGCCTGAAGCTGCGCGAGGGCCACCGTGCGGGCGCCCGTCCAGCCGGGGGCCGGCGGGAGGCTCATGTCGACGCCACACGTGGCGATGAGCGCGTCGAGCGCCGCGTCGTCGCCGAGGCGTTCGGAGTCGGCGCCGAGGTCGCCCGCAAACGGGCCCAAGTCGGGCGTCTGCGTCGTGTCGGTCGCGACGTGCTCGGCGCGCAGCGGCGTGTGGGCCGCACGGAAGGCGGGCGTCGTGCGGAGGTGCTGCGGGAAGGCGTTCATCGGGACCGCGCAGCACGCGTCGACGCCGAGCACGGCGCGGTCGAGGCGAGTCGCGAGGCTGTCGGCGTAGTCGCGCGTGACGAACGTCGGCACGTCGTCGCAGACGACGGACGCGGCGCGGGCGGCGAGGCGGTCGACGAGGTCGACCTCGGACTCCCCGTCGGTGCCCGGGGCGCGGCGGACCCAGCGCACGAACCGCAGGCCACGCGCCTCGACGCCCGCTTCCAACTCGCGGCTCGCCTCGAGGATGAAGCGGTGCAGGCGGTGCGAGGCGTACGGATACCGGTTTTCGAGCGCGTGCAGAACCACGACGGGCAGCCCCAGGCGGTTGCCGAGCGCGATCGCGGCGTCGAGGGCCGGGTTCGCATCGGCGCGGAGCGCTTGCATGAGCCAGCACAGCACGTAATCGCCCGGCGCGACATCGTGCGGCGTGAGGCGGCGCGTGCGGAGGCGGAGGGCGTCGAGGCCGGTCATGCGTCGGAGGGTAGGTCGGCCACAACGGCACCTCGCGCGGCGCGGCTCCCGGCGGGCTGGAATACGCGCCGCCTCAGAAACGAGTGAGGCCGCGCTCCCTGTTGGAGCGCGGCCTCGTTCCGGTCGTCTGGCTTCAGGCGCCGGAGCCTACGCGGCGCCTGCCGGGGTAAACGGACGGCGTGAGGACTCCAGCGTCTCGTCTGCCGCGTCGGCCAGGCTGGATGCGGGGAGCGCCTCGCCGGGCGGGACGGTCGCGAGCGTGACGCCGCCGCCTGGGGCCGCGTCCACGACGACGGTGTCGCCCTCGGTCGCAAAGCCCGCGAGGATCTGCTCGGCGAGGCGGTTGGCGACGAGGCGCTGCAAGACGCGCTTGAGCGGGCGTGCCCCGAAGGCCGCGTCGAAGCCCTCGCGGGCGAGGGCGTCCGCCCCGGCGTCCGTGAGGACGAGGCGCAGGCCGTGCGCCTTCTCGGCCATGCGGCGCAGGCCCTCGAACTGGAGCCCGACGATGAGGCGGATCTGGTCGCGCCCGAGCGGGCGGAAGACGACCGTCTCGTCGATGCGGTTGAGAAACTCAGGCCGCAGGCGCTGCCGCAGGAGGGCCGTCAGATCCTCGTTCAGGCGCTCCATCTGGGCGTCCGAGACGGGCCCCTCAGCGAGGCGCTGCGCGATGATGTCCGAGCCGAGGTTGCTCGTCATG
>DASVSE010000390.1:0-12033 GCA_036388235.1 Rubricoccaceae bacterium
CGTCGATCGCCGCGGCGCCGTCCGCGAGTTCACCTCGGCGGAGCTTGAGGCGTCTGGCTTCACGCAGGCAGACCTCTTCGAGCCCTACGAGGCGCAGGTGACGGTGATGCCGCGCGTCGGCGTCAGCTTCCCGGTCACGGACCGGGCGCTGTTCTTCGCGAGCTACAACGTCACGAGCCAGCGTCCGACGGAGGCGGCCTTCGCCCCGATCTCGGACTTCGACCAGCTCACGAACCAGGACCGGATCAACAACCCGCGCCTCCGCCCCGAGCGGACGACGCAGTACGAGCTCGGCTTCCGTCAGCGCCTCGGAGAGCGCGCCGCGATCAGCCTCTCCGGCTTCTACCGAACCCAGGAGAACAAGATCTCGGCCCGCAACCTCTTCGGTGGTCTCCCGGCCTACTCGACGTTCCTCAACGAGGACTTCACGACGACGCAGGGCGGCGAGGTCAACTTCGACCTCCGCCGGACCAACAACCTCCAGCTCTCGGCCAACTACACGCTCTCGTTCGCGCAGGGCACCGGCTCCGACGCTAGCTCGACCGGCACGGCGGCATGGCGCGGGAACTACTTCCCGCAGTTCATCAACCCGTCCGACTTCGACCAGCGCCACACAGCCAACGTGACCCTGGACTACCGCCTTGCGGGCGGGGAGGGCCCGATGATCGGCGGCATCCGTCCGTTCGAGAACTTCGGCGTCAACCTCATCGGTCAGTTCGGCAGCGGCCAGCGCTACACGCGCCTCCAGACCAACCCTGGGTTCAACGTCGGTGACTCGTTCACGTCGGACGTCAGCGGGACGGTCAACGGGAGCACGCTCCCGGCGACGACGCGTCTCGACCTGCGCGTCGACCGCTCGTTCAACCTCGGCTTCTCGGACTCGCGCCTGCGCGCCTACCTGCAGGTCCAGAACCTGCTCGACACGCAGAACCGTCTCGCGGTCTACCGCGCAACGGGCCAGTCGGATGAGGACGGCTTTGCTGGCACCGGTGCCGGCCAGGCTCTGCTGAACACGCCAGGCCTCCTGTTCAACTACCAGGCCTTCACCGGTGGACCGGTGAACACCGGCGGCAGCCAGTCTTCGGGCTCGGGCTTCTTCTACAGCGCCCCGCGTCAGGTTCGCCTCGGCTTCCTCTTCGACTTCTAAACAGGCACGTGTGGGGGCCGGGCAGGTCCCGGCCTCTACACTCCTTCCCTCTCCTCTCTCCGAGATGGCTCGAATGCGATACTCTTACATCCCGCTTCTTGCGGCGCTGGTGCTCTTGGGCACGGCCCCCGGAGCCCACGCGCAGGGGCCAGCCCCGGCGTCGTGCGTGCTCGGCACCGCACAGGCCGACCTGAACATCAACAACGCCCTCGGGCGCGTGTTCAACACAGGTAGCCTGTTCTACGGCAACTCTGCTACCAACTTCTACTACGTGCCACAGGCCTCGGGCCGGTCGCCGATCTATGCCTCGGGCATCTGGATCGGCGGCAAGGTTGGCGGTCAGCTCCGCGTCGCGGGTGGCACCTACGGCCCGTCGCCGGGCATGGACTTCACGTTCTGGCCAGGCCCGCTGGACGCCTCGACCGGTCAGCCGGTCAACCCGGCGTCCTGCGCAGCGTTCGACCGGATCTACTCGGTCTCCCAGGCCGACATCAGCTCGTTCCGCGCCGGTGGCGCGACGGCGACCGACCTGCAGGAGTGGCCCGTCCAGCTCGGCGCTCCGTACTTCTTGGACACGAACGACAACGGCGTTCGCGACACCGACACGGAGCCCCGCCTGGCCCGGAGCGCCAACGACCCCGGCTACGGCGTCAGCGGCACGCCGATCGACCTCGCCGGCGGTCAGCTGCCGGACATCATCGGCACCCAGGGCATCTGGTGGGTCATGAACGACGTCGGCAACGTGCACCCGGCCCAGAACACGCCGCCGCTCGGCGTCGAGGTTCAGGTTCTGGCGTTCTCGTTCTCCCGCGCCGATGCGCTCGGTAGCACGACGTTCTACAAGTACCGGATCGTTAACAAGAGCGGCACGGACATCACGGACGCCTACGTGTCCGTCTTCTCCGACCCCGACCTTGGCGACGCGGCCGACGACTACGTCGGCTCAGACGTTGAGGCGGGCCTCGGCTACGTCTACAACGCGGACAACGCAGACGGCACCGGTGGTGGAACGTCCTACGGGACGCCGCCCCCCGCCGTCGGCTACGACTTCTTCCAGGGCCCGATCGTCGCTGACGGTCCGGACGCGGGAAGCGATCAGGACACGCTTGGCACCTCGGCCTTCTCGTACTTCCGTAACGGCGTCGGTGCTGGTACGTCTGGCGACCCGGACAGTGGCCAGGAGATCTACAACTACCAGCAGGGCCTGTGGGCGGACGGCTCCACGATGCGCGCCTTCGGCGACGGATACCAGGAGACGCAGGGTGACATCACCAAGTTTGCGTTCCCCGGTGATCCGGTGACGGGTGAAGCTTGGAGTGAAATCAACTCGGGCACCGGCCCGACCGCTCCTAACGACCGTCGCTTCGCGGTTCACACGGGTCCGTTCACGCTCGCCAACGGCGACGTGCAGGACATCGTGTTCGGTATCGTCTTCGGACAGGGCACGAGCAACCTGAGCTCGATCACGTCGCTGCGCGCGGCCGACCAGCTCGCCCAGACGGCTTACGACATCGACTTTGCGCTCGCACCGCCGCCGCCGCCGCCGGCGCTCTGCGTTGAGGGCAACGAGATTCTGGCGCCGGGCTCCGGCCGCTGCCTCGAAGCCGTCGAGCAGAACGGCCGCGCCACGCTCGTGTGGGGCTACCCGTCGTCAAGCTCTAACTACCTCGGCCAGTTCGAGGTGTTCGACGCACTGCTCCGTGGACAGGGCGCGACCGACTCGACGTACAACTTCGAGGGCTTCAACATCTACAAGTACACGACGTCGGCGTTCGAGACATCGACGCGTGAACTCATCGCGACCTACGACGTCATCAATGGCGTCACGACGGTCATCGACCAGCAGTTCGACCCGGAGCTCGGTGGCCTGCGCGATTTCGTCGTCGCCCGCGGTACGGACTCCGGTATTCAGTACTCGCTCGACCTCCCGGGTCTGACGAACTACACGGACTACTACTACGGCGTGACGGCCTACGCCTACAACGGCGAGTCCACGCCGAAGGTCAACGAGAGCGCAGCGACGAACATCACGGTTCGCCCGGCGCGCCTCGCCAACGACGTCGAGACGCAGTCCACGATTGGCACGCCGCTCGCGACGTCGGGCGGGACCAACCGCGGTGCAGGCACGGTGACGGCTCGCGTCGTCGACCCGACCCGAATCACGGGTGACACCTACGAGGTGCGCTTCTTCAACCCGACGGATGCGGCTGGCGCGGCTGTGACGAGTGTCACGACGTACAGCATCATCAACACGCGGACGGGCGTTGCGGTCCTGGATGGTCAGGCGTACTACGCGCAGTCCGGCCAGGCATTCCCGCAGGGGAACAACGTCGCGATCGTGGACGGCTTCACGTTCGACGTGAACGGGCCGTCGGCCGGCTTCGCTGACTTCCAGACTGTGTCGAACGCTGCGGGCCCGATCGTTCCCGTCATTGACGGCGCGATGGATCCCAACGGGGCGGCCAACGGCTCGGCGTTCCCTGATGGTGGACGTGAGACAGATCACCTGCAGACGCCGCCGCTGCCGACCGCGACAGTGCGGCAGCAGATTCGTGATGCTTCACGCTGGGGCATTCACACGGCATGTAACTCGACGGTAACTGGACAGGATCGACTCAACTGCGACTACTCGTCAGGTGGGTTCAACTTCGTACTCCGGACGCTCCGTCCCGGCGGTGCGAACATCCCGGCGCTTGGTGCGAGCGACTACGAGATCCGCTTCACGGCGGGACCGAACTTCGCGTACGTCAACTTCTCGCAGCCGGTTGGCCTGATCTCGGTTCCGTTCGAGCTGTGGGACATCGGCACCCTCCCGGACGCGTCGGACGACATTCGGATGTTCCCGCTGTTGAACGAGTGGCCAGCAACGGCTGCTGGGACGACTGGCAACGGCATCTTCGACCTGGGCGCTGACCACTCGACCTCGGGCGGAGCAGACGACCCGCAGACGGACTGGATCTACTGGTACCGTCCGGAGAACGTGACGCCGGGCCGTGCGGGCTACGATGCTGCGCTTGCCGCTGCTCAGGCTCAGGCACCGGCCTATGACGGCACGGGTCTCGGCGACGAAGTGATGGCGCGCATGGTGCTCGTCAACTTCAACGGTGGCACCGCCTACAGCGGTACCTACAACTCGCCGATGCCAGAGACGGGCACAACGTTCCGGATCCTGACCTTCAAGCCCAACCAGCCTGGAGACACGTTCACGATCAACACGGCTGGCGCCGAGCGCACCGTCGCGTCGGAGGAGGACATCCAGCGCTCGCTGGACCGCATCGCGGCCGTCCCGCACCCGTACTTCGGCACCTCGTCGTACGAGTCCGGCAACCTCAGCCGCGTCGTCCGCTTCACGAACCTGCCCGAGCAGCCGGCGACCATCCGCATCTTCACGGTGTCGGGTTCGCTGGTGACGACGCTCAACAAGACGAGCTCGGACCGGTCGCTGGACTGGAACCTGGAGACGTCCAACAACCTCCCCGTGGCCTCGGGCATGTACCTCGTCCACGTGGACATCGAGGGGGTGGGTGAGCGCACGCTCAAGCTCGGCGTCGTCAACCGCCGGACCCAGATCACCGTCTTCTAAACGCCGGTCCTTCGCGACCTCCTAACACCCCCTGATGATGAAGACCAAACTCCTCGCACTCTGCGCGTCCGCCGCGGCCCTTCTGGGGCCCGGCGCGACGAGCGCCGCGGCGCAGGACGACCGCGTCGGGACGGCGGCTATGGAAGAGCTGCTCGTTCCCGTCACGCCTCGGACTGTCGCGCTCGGCTCGGCCATGACGGCCGGCCTGGCCAACGTGAGCGGTGTCGAAGCCGTGCAGAGCAACCCGGCCGCTCTCCTGAGCAGCACCGGGACCAACGCCCTGTTCAGCCGCAGCGAATACGTTGCTGACATCGGCATCAACTACCTCGGAGTCGCCCAGAGCTTCGGCGCCAACAGCGTCGCGTTTACGCTCACCAACTGGGATTACGGCGACATCCCGCGGACGTCGGAGGCCAACCCTGAGGTCAACCTCGACGACCCGCTGACCTACAACGCATCGACGTTCGTGGCAGGGGCGACCTTCAGCCGCCGCTTCACGGACCGGATCGGGGCGGGCTTCACGCTCAAGGCCCTCGGCCGGACCATCGACGCCACGAACTCGAACAGCGTTGCCTTCGACGCCGGTATCACGTATGTCGTCGCCGAGTCGGGCCTGCGCTTCGGCGTCGCGCTGCAGAACCTCGGTGGTGAGATGACCTTCAACGGTGGCGGGCTCCAGCAGTCCATCAACCAGAACGGTCCGAACGGCAGCAACGGGATCGGTGGCGAGGTGGACGACCTCCCGGCGCAGCTCCCGTCCGTCCTGAACTTCGGCGCGTCCTACACGCGTCAGTTCGCGGGCGCCCTCTCGGTCTCCGGCCTGGCCAACTTCCGGTCCGTCTCGTACGACCTGGAGCGCTACTCGGCCGGCCTCGAGCTCGGCTACGCCAACATGATCTATGCCCGCGGGGGCGTCGACATGACGAGCGAGAGCAGCCAGGACTTCTGGCAGGGCTGGAACGTCGGGGCCGGGCTCAACCTCGACCTCGCGAGCACGAACCTCAAGGTGGACTACGCCTACCGCCCGACCAACGTGTTTGGTGGTGTGAACGTGTTCTCGGTCGGCATCGGCCTCTAAGCCGACGCTTCGTCGAGTGACGGGGGCGGCTCTGAGCAATCGGAGCCGCCCCCGCTGTGTTTACTCTTCCCTTCCTGCGCTCTCGTTTCCTGTGATCCCTCGGTTGAACACGCTCGCCGAACGCGCTGCGGCAGTCGTTCTCGTGATGTCGCTCACCTTCGCGGCTGCGGCCTGTCTGTCGCCGCGTGCCGTCGAAGCAGACAGCCGCTTTCTCAACACTGCCCCGGATGTCGAGTTCGTCGGCGATGCGTCGTGCGCGACGTGTCACGCCGAGATCGCAGAGTCGTACGCCTCGCACGGGATGGCGCAGTCGTTTTACCGGCTCACCGACTCGACAGCGGTCGAAGACTGGTCTGGTGTCGCCGTGACGCACGCTGCGACCGGGTTTACCTACACGGCTCGCCGCGACGGCAACCGCTTCGTGCAAGAGGAGACGCGAACGGATCCCGATGGGACGGTCTCACACCGTCTGGTGCGGACCATGGACTTTGTCGTCGGTAGCGGATCTGCCGCACGGACCTACCTCTCGCAGGAGAACGGGCGTCTCTACGAACTCCCGCTGACGTGGTACACCGAGTCGGCCGGTCCAGAGCGTGACTCGACGGCCGGACCGGCTGGGCGTGCGGCCTCGGAGCGGGGCGGCCACTGGGCGCTCAGCCCGGGCTACGACGAGTTCAACAACCGTTTCAACCGCACGATTCCCGAGCGGTGCATGGCGTGCCACAACGGCCCGTCCGAGCCGGTCCCCTTCACGGACGGCAAGTTTGCCACGCTCGCGAGCGGCATCGGCTGCGAGCAGTGCCACGGTCCCGGTGCTCTCCACGTCGAGGCCCGGCTCGAAAACCCTGAGGCGCCCGATTCGGTCGACGTCACGATTGTCAACCCGGAGCACCTCGACCTCGACCTGCGCCTCGACGTGTGCCAGCAGTGCCACCTCGCAGGTGAGGTAAGTGTCTTGCGCGACGGCGAGACGGCGACGAGCTACCGCCCGAGCCGGCCTCTCTCCGCGCACCGTGCGGTCTTTGCCCTCACCGAGCAGGATCCGAACCGCGTCAACGTCATCTCGCACGCCGACCGGATGAAGGCGAGCGCCTGCTTTATCGAGTCCGGTGCGATGGACTGCGTGACGTGCCACAACCCGCACGAGGGCTTTCGCGACAAGGGCCCCGAAGTGTTCAACGCGACCTGCGAAACCTGCCACGAGCCTGCTGCACTCCAAGCGGCCATGCCGACGCCCGAGACGCGCGCACAGCACGCCGCCTCGGCCAACTGCTTCTCGTGCCACATGCCCAAGGTGCGTGCCGAAGACGCCCCGCACGCCTCGTTTACAGACCACAAGATCCGGGTCGTCCGCGACGACCAGATCACGGGTGTGACAGCCTCGGGCGGCGAGCTGACGCCGTACTTCGAGGGTGACGGTGAGGGCAGCGTGACCGAGGCAATGGCGTACGTCGTGTACGGCCGCCAGAATGGGGGACCTGAAGCCCTCCGCCGTGGCGTCGCCCTGCTGGATGCCGCGCTCGCCGACAACCCGGGCGCTGGGGAAGCGCAGTTCCTCCTCGGCTTCGCACGCCTGGCAATGGGGCAGCCGAGCGAGGCCATTGCGCCGCTGCGCGCGGCCGTCGCTGCGGGCGAGAACCCGGAGCGGCTCAACACGCTCGCCCAGGCCCTCGAAGCGGCCGGGCAGGGGGGCTCGGAGCCGCTGTACCGCCGCGCCCTCGCCATTCAGCCTGCCGAGGCCAGCATCCGGGTCAACCTCGGCCGCCTGCTCGAGTCGCAGGGACGGCTCGCGGAGGCGGTCGCCGAGTACCGTGCAGCGGCCGCCGAGGAGCCGTGGCTCCAGCAGGCGCACACGCTGCTCGGCGGGGCCCTCGCCAAGTCCGGTGCCGTGCCAGACGCCATTGCGGCCCTCCGCGAGGCGGTCACGCTGGACCCCGACCAGGGCGACGCGCTGACGAACCTCGGTGCGCTCCTCGCGCAGTCCGGAGACGTCCCGCAGGCCGGTCGCCTCTTCGCCCGGGCGGCGGCCGCCGACCCGCGCAATGCCAACGCGCGGGCCAACTACGCGCTCTTCCTCATCAACTCGAATCGTCCGGCCGAAGCGCTCGCCGAAGCGCAGGCCGCGCTCGCCGTCAACCCGCAGCAGGCAACGGCTCAGCAGGTGCTCGGCGCGCTCCAGGGCGCGATGCAGTAAGCCGGTCTAAGGCTGCCCGTGCACGGCGATGAGGGGTGCGGGCAGCCCGGCGAGGTGCGCCGCAATCTGCGCGGCATGAATGCGGCCGTTTTCGATAAACCAGCGGCTCGTGTGCAGCCCGCCGCAGACCGTCCCGGCGAGGTACACGCCCGGCCGCGAGGACTCCATCGTGTCCGGGTTGACTGTCGGGGCGAGCATCGGGCCGTCGGTCTGGATGCCGACCGTGGCGAGGAAGGCAAAGTCCGGCCGATAGCCGACAAGAGACAGAACGGCGTCGGCGGGGAGAGCGCACGGGCCTTCGGGTGTTCTCACGTGCACGTGCGTCAGCGTGATGCGCTCGACAGTCGTGTTGAAGTGAGCCGCGATGGCGCCTTCGGCGATGCGATTGACGAGATCCGGGCGCTGCCAGTACTTGACGCTCTGCGACACCTCGGGGCCGCGCACGACGAGCGTCACACGGCCACCATGGCGGTTGATGTCGAGGGCGGCGCGGGCGGCTGAGTTTTTGGCCCCGATCACGACCACGTCGCGCCCGCTGTACGGGTACGGCTCGCGGTAGTAGTTCGTGACGTGCGGGAGGTCCTCGCCGGGCACGTCGAGGCGGTTGGGCTGGTCGAAGAAGCCAGTCGCCAAAGCGACCGCCCGTGCCGCGTGCACGCCCTTGCTCGTAATGACGGTAAAGGCGCCCGCCTCGCCTTCGATGCCGAGCACGCGCTCACCGAGGCGCAGGTCCAGCCCCTCGTGGAAGGCGACGCCGCGGTAATAATCGATGGCCTCTTCGCGGAGCGGCTTGTAGCGGCGCGTCGCGAGCGGGTGCCCGCCGATTTCGAGCAACTCGGGCGTGGAGAAGAACTCCATCTGCGCCGGGTAGCCGAGGATCGAGTTCACAATGGCGCCCTTCTCAATGACGCGCGCTGTCAGGCCCGCGCGCTGCGCCTCGACGGCACAGGCGAGGCCGATCGGACCGGCTCCGACCACGAGCAGGTCCACCGGGGGAGTCGAGCGGTCCAGTTCCATCGGGTTACAGGCGGTACCGGATTGAAACGGGTCCAACGCGCCCGTGGTCCCGCTACCCCGTCAAGAGATGGCGGGGTCGGGCGGCGCCGTACCGGCCCCGTCGCCCGAGCCCGGGGCGCCGCCTGGGGCAGGACGGCGGGCGCGAAAAAAGGCCCGCAGCAGGTCTGCCGATGCCTCGGCCTCGACGCCCGAAACGGTCTCGACCTGATGGTTCAGGCGCGGGTCCTGCGGGATGTGGTAGAGCGTGGAGGCAGCGCCGGCCTTGTCGTCGAAGGCGCCGTAGACAAGGCGCGCGAGGCGGCCAAGCACGATCGCGCCGGCGCACATCGGGCACGGCTCCAGGGTAACGTAGAGCGTGCAGCCGGCGAGGTTCTTGGTGCCGAGCGTCTCGCAGGCCGCCGAGACGGCGAGCATCTCCGCGTGCGCCGTCGGGTCGCCGAGGCGCTCGACCTGGTTGTGCCCGCGCCCGACGATCTGGCCGCCCTTCACGACGACCGCCCCGACGGGCACCTCGCCCGCCTCGGCCGCGCGCTCGGCTTCAAGTAGCGCGAGCCGCATCCAGCGGCGGTCCGGGTCGAGCAGCGAGGCGAGAGACATCGGAGAAGGCGTCCTAAGCGCGCAGCAGCGGCATCGTCATGCACCGCGGCCCGCCGCGACCGCGCGAGAGCTCGTGGCCCGTCAGGCGAACAGCGATCCGGCTCTCGGCTGGAATGGACGCCGCATCGGGAAACCGGTCGAGAAAGTCGGCGGCGTCGATCGTCTCGAAGCCGTGCTCTTCGAGCGCGGCGTACGTGCGGCGGTTGCGGTCGTAGCCAACGACGAGACCTGGACGGACGGCAAACAGGTTGGCGCCGTCGGTCCACTGCTCGCGGCGCTGGTGGCCCTCGTCGCGCCCGCCGCACGGGACGAACGTGTGCGGCAAACACGTCAGCTCGTCCAGGGCCACGCGCGGGCTGGGCAGGACGCGCATCCGGAAGCGGCCGGGCTCATCGCCGGCTTCGAGGTGGAACGTCTGGTTGCGGGCCTCCTCGATGATCGGCGGAAAGACGACGCACGTCTCGTCGTCGGCGAACGTAAAGACCGTGTCGAGGTGCATGCAGTAGCGTTCCTTCGGCAGGTTCACCATGAGCACGTGCTCGATCGGGGTGCGCTCCAGCAGCTCCTGCGCGACGTGCATCACGCCGCCGAGGCTCGTCCGCTCCGACTGCCCGATCATCACGATCGTATCCGAGACCACGATGAGGTCGCCGCCCTCGAAAAACACGTCGTCGGGGACCGAGATGAGGCGTTCCGTCGCCTCGGCGAAGCGCGGGTGGTACCGGTAGATCGTGTTGACGATTGCCGACTCGGGCATCCGCGCGCCCGTCGCGGCGTGGCTCAGGATGGCGTGCTGCCCGACAACCGCGGCCGGGTCGCGGGTAAAGAGCAGGTTCGGGACCGGGTCCGCTGTGACAGGAAACGGGGCCTGGCCCGTGACGGCAAAGCGGTAGAGCGCGTCCGGGTCGAGCGCGAGCAGGTCGGCGTGGTAGGCGCCAAAGTTGCGCTCGGGCATCAGCCGCACGAGCGTCTCGACAAAGGCGTGGCGCGCGTCCTCGGCGTCGAAGGCCTCCCGGAGCAGCGTTCCGATCTGCAGAACGGCGTCGTCGTGCCCGACGATGCGCCGGAACAGGCGGCACAGCATGTCGTGCTCGGTCCGCGCGTCCTCGACGAACAGGAGGTCGTCGAAGAGGAGCGCGTCCTTGCTCGCCGGTGCAACGAGCGCCATCTCCTCGCCGGGCGTGTGGACGACGACCTGACGGAGCGGGGCGGTCTCGGAGGTGACGCAGATCGGCGACGCAAGCACAGGGCGGGGGGAGGGCGGTCCGGAAGCTACCCCCTGGCCGGGCTCGCTCTGTCGCCAGCGCCCGGCTACCGCCGCCGTTGCTTCTCGCGGACAAGCTCGATAAAGCGCAGCACGCCGGCTGCGATGATGAGCACGACGAGGACTTTGAGCGCGATTCCGAACAGCCAGCCGGCGATCTGGAGGACGAACACGAGGAGCCCGAGCGCGGCCATCAGCACGATGGCGAGCACGACGAGCTGAAGCAGGCGCTGGATGAGCATCGGATCAGAGCGAGAAGACGTCGATGGCACTCGACGGGGCGCCGGCAGCCGTGCGGCCCCCGACGATAAGGATTCGGCCATCGGGCAAAAGAGTTGCGCCTGCGCTGGAGCGGGCGACCACGAGGCGGACGCCCTCGGGCAGGCGAAACACCCGGTCGACCTCGGCTGCGTACACCTCGGCCGAGGCGAGCACCTCGCCGGCGGCACTGCGGCCACCAGCGATCAGCGCGAGACCCGGAAGGCCGAACGGCACGCCCGCGGCATCCGTTCTCGGCACAAACAGCGGCGTCGCCATCTGCGCGTCGAGGCTGTAAGGATAGTTCGTACCGGGGGCGGTAAAGTCGAAGCGCGCCGCGAACGCGCCGGCAAAGACCACGTCGGCCGCGCGGGTCGTCGTTCCCGCGCGGTCGACGATCGGGATCTGGACGTGGCCGGTGGCCGCATCGAAGGCGCCGGCGCCGCCATCGGGAGAGAGGCGGGCGAGTTCTCCGGCCGCCTCGCGCCACTCGAACACGTCAATCGTGCCGCTCGCGAGCACGCCCGTCCCCGACGGAACGAGTCCGCCGTAGAGCGTCACCGTCGTCGTGCCGTTCGTGCGGAGCACGCGGGCCGTGTGACCGGCGCGGAGGGCCACCCCGTCTGGTAGTGCGACGGCACGGCTCTGCGTTGCACCCGGGGGGATCCATTCGACCGTCTGAACAAAGTCGGACGCGCGGGCAGGCGTCTCGACGGAGGCTCCGCCGATAAGGAGCACGCCCCCGTCAGGCAGGGCCGAGGCCGTGTGGCCGGCCCGCGCCGTGAGCAAGGGCACGTCCTGCCCGGAAAAGCGCGCGCCGGCCGACGCCAGCACGGCCATCGATGCCAGCGCCGCGCCGCTCGGCCCGACGCCTCCGGTCACGAGCACACGCGAT
>DASVSE010000391.1:0-2676 GCA_036388235.1 Rubricoccaceae bacterium
CTCATCGAGGACGTACTCGACGTCGACAGACACGTCGAGGCCGATGTAGCGCTTGATCTCGGTCGTACCGGACCACTGCGAGCGGAGCTGGAACGGGAGGTATTGCCGCGTGATGCCCGAGAGGTCGTCGAGGTCGTCGCAGGACGGCGTGTTCCAGAGCGCGTCGAGGTCGCAGGTGACCCCGCCGAACGTCGTCCATGACGAGAACTCAGCGCCCGTCTTTGTGGGCAGAAACCTGTTGGCCGCCGTGATGCCGGCCGGCGTCGAGCGCTGGTCGAACGGCCGCTCCTCGGCCGTCTCCATCACCTGGAGCGCGATGGCTGCCGCCGTCATCTCGAACTCGTCGTAGACCTGCTTCTCGTAGGTCCCGCGGGACGTGTCCTTGACGTTGAGCGAGAGCATGCCCGCGACGGCGAGTGCGAGCAGGGCGAGGAGCGTCTGGGGCATGGCAGAGAGCGGGAGTCAGGACAGTACATGCACGGACTGGCCCGCGGGTCTCGGATCGAGATCGGCCGGGCCCTTTGGCACGCCGCCGTACCCCCGGCACCGCCCATACCGTCTCACGCCGTCTCATGCGGCGTCCCGTTCGTCCCCATCGTCCGTTTTCACCCACGCCCGCGTTCCGTTTCGTGCCGCGAGGCCAACGACTTAGGCAAGCGGGAGCGATCGGAAGAGATCGGCAGAATCCTGGAAGCGTTAAGCCCCTCTCGGGAGAGTCGAGGTCGGAAGCGGGCCGCCCTCCCCTGCTCCCCTTGCTCAGGACTCACCGGCTGGCATGCACCCCCTCTCCCCTCGGTGTGGGGCCGCCCTCGCAAATGGAGAGCGGCCCCACCGTTGGTCTGAAGGGAGCCGTTAGAGACCGCGGCAGATCTCGTAGTCGTTGTGGGTGCCGATGTGAGCCGGGCGGGCGTTGACCGAGACGCAGATGCGCTGTTCGTTGCTCTCGTTGCCCGGCGGGCGGTGCATGATGTAGACCTTCTTGTTGCCCTGGCAGAAGCACCCGGAACCGTTGGTCGTCCCGACCGGCGCCGCCGAGGGTGGCGGGGGCGTCGTGGTGGACGGAGGCGTCGAGGGCGTGGTCGTTGTAGGCGGCGGAGTGGTCGTTGTAGGCGGCGGAGTGGACGTCGTAGGCGGCGGTGTTGTGGCTGGGAGTCCACAGGAGGCCGCCTGCGCGTTGTCCGCGCCGAGGCGTGCCTGAGCCTCTGCGGAGTTCATCGGCGTCAGCGACACCTCGATCACCTGATCGTTGAAGTCCGGGCGGTTGTGGTAGTCCGAGAGGCGGCGGTAGCCGTCGGAGTTCGTGACGGGCCAGCCGGCACCGTCGTAGCCGAGGCTCTTGGTCGCCTGGAGACTCACCAGGGACGAGGTCGACGCGGGCGCGTCCCAGTCGCTGCGCCGGATGTCCTCCCACGCGATGCGCCAGCGCTGGGTCGACGTCGGGTGCTGCTCGACGAAGGCGTAGAGGCTCTCGCGGATGTTGCTCAGCGAGGCCGCGGGGATGTCGAGCGCCGTATGGACGTAGTCGAAGTCCGCGGGGTTGAAGGAGTAGTTCTGGGCGTAGGTGCGCGCCTCGCAGGTCGTCATCGACGAGGTGCGCGTCGAGCAGTTCTGGTCCACGCCAATGAAGAAGTTCATCTGCGTCCCCGGCGGCACGGCGATCTCGTAGGCCGGCGTCATCCCGCGGCGGTCCGAGTTGTTGGCCGAGAAGAGCAGGCGCGGCGGCGGGACCGTCCCGGGTGCCATCCCGGCCGTGTAGGCCTGGTAGAAGACCGCCGAGCAGTAGCCGGCGACCGACTCGACGAAGCGGACGTTGACGAGGCCGCCCTCGGCAGAGGTCAGCACGGGGATGCGGTAGTCGTCGTGCATCGTGTAGGACGCCCGGTACCGCCCCGTGCGGGCGTCGTACCCGGTCTGGCCCGTCGAGGTCACGCGGACGCTGTGGCCCGACGTGAGCACGGCCCGCGTGGTGACGCGGCTGCCGGCAAAGCTGCCCGACGTGTAGGTCGCGACCCGGCTGCCCAACGCGCCGTCGCCAAACGTCTGGACGGCGTCGACGAGGGCCCCGCCGCCGCTGCGGATGTCGCCCATGGCCACGTTGAAGCCCGACACGGCGACCTCGCGCGCGATGGTCTCTTCCTCGTAGCCGCGCTGGTCCCGCGCCGTCCGGTGCTCGCTCTCCTGCGAGGTGAAGACCTGCGTCCCGAGCGCCATGCTGGCGCCGGCAACGAGGAGGAGGAGTGCTTTACCCATAGGAGGCGGCGGATGAGATGAAACGGTGGAAGTAGCCAGGCGGACCGATCACGCAGGAGGCGACCAGTACGGGCGCACCTTCATCGTGCGGACCCAGTAGAGCTCGCGGATGTAGTTGTCGGGATTGAGGACGTACTCGGGCACGACCCCGAAGCGGACCCGGACATAGTCCGCCCGGTCGACGTCGACGGCGCCGGAGGCCGTGCGCGGCGTGGTGCCGTTGCGGTCGAGCATCTGGATCTGGAAAAACGAGAGCGTCCCGATGCTCCACGTCGCGCGCTGCCAGTCGGTCTCGCGGACGGGGTCGGGGACGCCGCTGCGGACGGCGACGGTCGCCGAGTCGCGCAGGACCTGGAAGAGCTGGTAGGTCGTGTCCCGAAAGGCCGCCCGGGTCGTCGGGACGAGGCGGTAGCGGACGACGCGCCG
>DASVSE010000392.1:0-3697 GCA_036388235.1 Rubricoccaceae bacterium
ACCTCGCCGTCGACCTTTCGGGCCCATTCCGCCAGAACCGAGGACGCCTCCCATGGCCCGCCGACGGGACGGTCACGGGGGCCTTCGGCACGCGGACCGACCCGGATTACGGAACATCTATTCAGTCGATCGGCATCGACCTTTCGACCCGCCCCGGCGCTCCTTCGCGGGCCGTCTTCGAAGGAACGGTCGAGCGGGTCGGCACGATGGCGACGTACGGGACCTTCGTCATGGTCTCCCACGGCGACTTCACGACGATCTACGGCAACCTCTCGGAAGTCGTCGTCGCGCGCGGCCAGACGGTCCGTGCGGGCCAGGTCGTCGGGCGCGCCGGGACCGCCACCGACCGGCGCGGATCGCAGCTCTTTTTCGCCCTCTTCGAGAACGGCCGGCCGACCAACCCGACACCCTGGCTTCGCGGCCGCTAGTGCCTCGGGGCAGTATCCGAGCAGGACCGGGTGAAACGAGACGCGGGGCACCTCCACTCTGAAGATGCCCCGCGAAACGGACGGGCAGTGGCCCTACTTCTGGACCGCCTCGCTGCTCCACGCCGTCTGCGTGTTGCGGACGGCCTGCTCGGCGATCGACGCCGTGTAGACCTTGTCCTCGTCGTCGAGCTCGTCGGCGACGACCGTGCAGACCACCTTCGAGAGCTCCACGAGGACCGGCGTGAGGTCCTTCAGGTTCGAGAGCGCAAGCGTCGCGACCTTATCGGACTTGAGGCCAAGCGCGGTCGTGTGCAGCATGTGGTAGCTGATCGCGGCAAGGCTCGTCGCGGTGTAGGTGTCGCGGATCATGCGCGAGACCTTGTCCGTGCGAATCTGGTCGTAGAGGCCGGCTGCGACGCCGAGGGCGCTGCCCAGAGCTTCCTTGACCGTCTCCTTGAGACCACCGCCTTCGGCCTGGTCAATGTGCGCGCCGAGCGACTCGGTGTGCTGCTCCAAGACCGTCTTGAGCGCGGTCAGCGCCTGGACAGCGTCGGGGTACTTGCGGGTGTCGTCCGACTCGAGCTGGCGCTCGACGGCGGCGTGGATGTGCGTCTCCACGGCCTTCATGTCGGTGACGTACGTGTTGAGAATCGCGGTGCGGTCCATGGGATCGGGAAGAGAGAGTGGGGTCGGCACCGAGTGCCGGACGGGAGCGGGTCCCACCCACATCGCGCCGTGCCGTTCCAACCCGGCGCGTTTTCACGTGTTGCGGAACGGATGCGCACCCGCCCGCGGTGCCTTAGATCTTGATCCCCGAGTCGGCCTCGGCATCCTCCGGGGCCGGAACCGTTCCGGGAGCCGCTTCGCCGGAAGCTGGCGGCGTGGTGCCCCCTTCCGTGGCGACGCTCTGCGGCTGTGTGTCCGAGACCTCGTATGTCAGCGTGTAGGCACCGCTCTCGCCAGGCTCGAACGACGTGGCGATGATTTCGACCTGACCCGCCTCGGTCGCGCGGAAGATCACCTGCGCATGCTGGCGGTCACCCGGGACGGCATCGTCGTTCTCCGATGCGGCCCCGGTTGGCGGGCGCAAGATGATGTACGGGTCGAACGCCGTCGAGTTGAGATCCACGCGGATCCACTGCCCTTCCTTGATCCGGACCGAGTAGGAATCCGCCAGTTCACCCGAGACCAGCGTGCGGTCGCCGGTCGCCAGATCGCCGGTCTCAGTGACGGGCCCGGACGGGCCGGACGAACAGCCAGCGACGAGACCGGCAGCAGTGAGGACGAGGGAAAGCGCGCGCATGTCTCGGGGCATGAGGGTCAGGCCGGGAAGGTACCGGCGGCGACCGTGTGAAGGTCATCGGGGCGGACGTGCCGGCGGAGGGCATCCGTCGTCTCGTCAAGCGTAAGCGCGCGGACCATGTCCGGGTACGCGTCGAGGTAGTCCACGTCGAAGCCGCGCTCGGCATTGACGAGCAGCCGCGCGGCCAGGCCGCCGGTCGTGGCAAGGGCGACGACGTGAAGGCCGGCCAGCGTCCGCTGGACGTCCGCGAGTGCCTCGGCCGGGACGCCCTCGGCGACGAACCGCTCGACTTCGGCGCGAACGGCCACGATGCCGCGTTCGAGGGCATCGCTGCTGAGCGTGACCGAAACGCCGAACCCGCCGTCGTGCTCGACAGCAACCCCGCCGAGTGAGGCGCCGATGCCGTACGTCAGGCCCTGCTCGTCACGAACGGTCTGCATGAGGCGGCTCGAGAAGTTGCCGCCCAGCGTGTAGACGGCCGCATAGGCGGCGAGAAAATCGGGCGAGTCGCGCCGCAGGCGGACGGCGTGCGCGAGGCGCACGTCGAGGCTGGTCCGGTCGGCGATGGGCACGTCTTCGCGTCCCGGCGCAGCCGACGTGGCCTCCGGGGCGAAGCGCGCCGTACGGCCATGCGCGGCCCACCCGCCGAAGCGGTCGGCAACGGCCGCCGCCACGGCTCCCGGGTCGGCATCGCCGACGACGGCGATGAGCAGGCCGTCGGAGCCGACGTGGTCGCGCCACGCCGCGCGGACGGCCTCGGGCGTGAGCGCGGCAACCCGAGACTCTTCGTCGTCAGGCGTCGGGACGTAGTTCGGGTGCTCGGGCCCGACGAGGCGCCGCGCCATGGCGCCACTGGCCTGCTGTGCCGTCGATTCGCGAGAGCGGCGAACGGCGGCGACGGTCCGGTCGGCCGCTTTGCGGATCTCAGCGTCGTCGAGCAGGGGCTCGCGGAGGGCCTCGGCGGCGAGCGCGAGCACATCGGGCAGGTCCTCGCGGAGTGCGCGGCCGGCGAAGCCGATCCGGAGCGAGTCCGAGTAGAATGACAGGCGCGCGCCACGGCCGTCGAGTGCGTCGGCGAAGGCGTGGCGGTCGCGTGCCCGCGTCCCCTTGTCGAGCACGTCGGCGACGATGCCGAGGGCGACGTCGTCGGACGTCGCCAGGTCGGGGGCGGTGAGGAACGAGCCGCGGAAGCTCACGACGTCGCGCGTGGACGTCGGCAGGACGAGCAGGCGAGCAGGCCCGGCGTCCGCCTCGACGGTCCGCGTCGCGAGCGGGATGGCGGCCGGGAAGGCGTCGACGGTGAACGGCTCGGGCGCGTCGGGCGTCATGCGGTCGGGATGTAGAGACCGACGGTGCGGCGGTCCGGGTGGACAAGGCGGGCAGCGGCGGCCTGGACCGCCTCGGGCGTGACGGCGTCGATGCGCGCGCGGTAGTCGGCAAAGAGCGTCCAGTCGCCCAGGGCGATGGCCTCGTTGAGCTGCGCGACGACCGCGTAGGGGCCGTCGCGGCCGAACGCCTCGTCGGCGACGACCTGTCGGCGGGCCCGGGCGACCTCGTCTGCCGAGACGCCTTGGGCCGCGATCTCGTCCAACACAGCGACGAGTTCAGCTTCGACGGCCGCGTGTTCGACGCCGGGGGCGAGCGCGGCGTAGAGGACGAACAGGCCCGGGTCGCGGAGGCGCGGGAAAAAGGCGAAGGCGCTCGTCGTCAGACCCGCGTCGGTGAGGCGGCGCCAGAGGCGGCCGGATTTGCCAGCGGCGAGAATCTGCACGAGCACGTCGAGCGCGTCGGCGTCGGGGTCGAGGCCCGCGGGCGCCTTTTGAGCGACGAGGACGGCGCCGAGTTCGCCGGCCTGCTTCAGGACGACGCGGCGCTCGCCGCGCTGCTCGGGCTCGCGGGTGACGGGTGCCTCGGCCGCAGGAGCCCCGTCCCCCGTCTCCGGACCCGCTGCGATGGGCCCGAAGTG
>DASVSE010000393.1:0-9144 GCA_036388235.1 Rubricoccaceae bacterium
GTCAATCACTAGCTGCACGTCGGCCTCAAACATCTCGAGGGCGAGCACAACCGGCCGCGTGCCGGCCCGCTCGTGCAGGCCCGCGAGAACGGCGAGCTCGACCGCGTGGCCGGTCGGGTCGTCGTGGATCTCGCCGACGAACACGACGTCGGCCTGCGCGGCGGCGTCTAGAAGCGCATCGAGCGGGAGCGCCTCGCCGGTCGCGTCGAAGGCCTGATAGCGGGCCTGGAGCGTGTCTGCAGGCTGGGCCACCGCCGTCCCGGCGAGCAGGACGGCAGCAAGAAGCAGGCGCAGGGTCATGCGTCGTCCCCCGTCGCCGGGGTGTCCTTTTTGCGCGAGGCGCGCTTCTTCTTGGGCTTCGGCGCCTCGGCAACCGGCGCGTCGTCAGCCGGTCCGTCGGCGTCCGCTTCAGGCGTCGGGGCGATTTCGGCGGGCAGGAGCGCCTCGGGGCGGCCCGACGCCTCGGCGGCGCGGCGGCGGTCGCGGAGCGACTTCTGGTAGACGCCGTCGAGGAGCATCGCCAGAATCTCGGGCTCGCCCTCGGCGACGAGGCGCTCGACGACGGGCACGAAGCGCGCCTGCCGCTCGCGCTCCAGCCGCGACCGCGAGCGCATGTCGTCTTCGAGGAGCGCCGTGAGGCGTTCGGAGACGCGGGCCGCGAGGTCCTCCTCGGTCGGGACCGGCAGCTCTTCGAGGGGGATCGAGTAGCGGCGCGCGATGCCGCGGAGGCTCGGCGCGTCGGTCGCCGTCATGAGCGAGATCGAGACGCCGGCCTTGCCCGCCCGCGCCGTGCGGCCCGAGCGGTGGACGTAGTACTCGGGGTCCTGCGGGACGTCGAAGTGGAAGACGTGCGAGAGGTCCTCGACGTCGATGCCGCGCGCCGCAACATCGGTGGCGACGAGAAAGCGGAGGCTGCCCGAGCGGAGGCGGCCCATCACCTCCTCGCGCGCCTTCTGCGTGAGGTCGGACGAGATGCCGGCCGCGTCGAGGCCGTAGTTCGTCAGGAAGCGCGCGAGGTACTCGACCTCGCGGCGCGTGTTGGCGAAGATGATGCCCGTCGTCGGGTTTTCCCACTCGATGAGCGTCGCGAGCGCACGGTCCTTGGCGCGCGGGTCCACGGCGTAGGCGCGGTGCGTCATCAGGTCCACGTGGATCGTGCCGCCCTGCGTGGCCAGGAAGATCGGGTTGTTGAGAAACTCCTGGCCGATGCGCTGCACCTGGAACGGCATCGTGGCCGAGAACATGTAGCCGTCCCGGACCTTCGGGAGGTAGCGCTTGAGCTTCATCATGTCCGGGTAGAAGCCCATCGAGAGCATCTCGTCGGCCTCGTCGAGGACGAGCATCTGAAGCTGGCTCAGGTTGAGCGTCCCGCGCGAGAGGTGGTCGAGCACGCGCCCCGGCGTCCCGACGACGAGGTGGGCACCCTTCTCGAACGCGTCGAGCTGCGGCCCGTAGGCGGTCCCGCCGTAGACGGCGACGGCCGTGAGCTGCTCCTCCTTCGGGAGCCCGGCGTTCATGCGCTCGAACTCGGTGTAGATCTGGAGCGCGAGCTCGCGCGTCGGGCACAGCACGAGGGCCTGGCACGCGGCGACGTCGGGGTCGAGGCGCTCCAGCATCGGCAGCAGGAACGCGCCGGTCTTGCCCGAGCCCGTGCGCGACTGCACGATGAGGTCGCGGGCGTCGAGGATGTACGGGATCGCCTGCTGCTGGACGGGCATCAGGCCGGGCCAGCCGAGCGCGTCGAGGCCCTCCTTGAGACGGAACGGGATCGTCTCGACGGTCGCGTCGGCGACCTCGGGGTCGAGTTCGGCGAAGGGCGTCTTCAGCGGCTCGGCCGCCTTCTTGTCGTTCTGAGCCTTCTGGGTAAAGTCGAAAACTGCCTTGTAGGCCATGCAGGTCGGCGGGCACAAAGCCCGCGGGCAAGTGGGGCCGCCCGGGGTCTGTCACGTGGCCCGACCGGCATCTCGGCGCACAGCGCGCCTCGCGACGGCACGCCGCGTCTAGAAGAGTAGCGCGAGCGGTGCGATTTCGTGTCCGCGTCCGGACGTTTTCGGGCCGACTTCGCGGACGGCCTCTTGCCTGTCCGGCGGCGCGCGTCGTACTCGTCGTGCGCAACACCGACCGTCGCCGGTGCGTCTACTCCTGAATCCCGCACTGCACCGATGTCTGCACGCCTCCGCCCTACGTCCGCCCCCCGGACCGGCCTCTTTCTCACGCTCGGCGCCGCGCTCGTCGCGCCGACGGGTGCCGCCGTCGTGCTCGCCGGCTGCCAGGAGGAAGCTCCTCCCGCTCCCGCCGCCGACATTCCGATCACGGGCGTCGAAACCGTCATCCGCCAGCTGCCGGACGGCTCGTACCAGATTGCCGACGAGCAGATCGTCGAGGGCCGCGCGGGCGGCGTGACGATCATCCACACGGACGCGTCGGCCCCAGGCGGGACGCGGACCGAGCGCCTCGACAGCCCCGAGGCGTTCGCGGCGCGCCTCCCCGCGACCCCGCCCGACAGCGCGAGTGTTGCCTCGGGCGGTGGGGGGGGCTCGTTCGGCGGTCAGCAGGCGCAGGCCAGTTCCGGAGGCGGCTTCGGGCTCGGCAACATCCTGCTCATGTCGATGATGTTCAACATGTGGCGTCCGCCGTACTACGCCGGCTACGGCTACGGCGCGCCGAGCCGGGCGTACGCCAACGAGGGCGTCCGGCGGAGAAGCCAGGGGGCCGTCCGCTCGGGCATCGCCGCGGCCGGCCGCCGTGGAACGCTCGCGACGCCGACGCGCGTGGCTCAGCGGGCGGCGGCGACGCGTGCCGCGCGGCCCTCGGGCGGGCGCTCAGGCGCCTTCAGCCGCGGTTTCGGCGGGAGCAGCAGCCGCAGCGGCGGCGGTTGATAATCCCTGACGGCCGCCCCACTGGTCCTCCCGATGCCCGACGCCCCAATCCGTCTCCGCACGGCCCCGCCGGTCACGGCCGAGGCGCTCGACCGCGTCGGCTGGGGCTGGCTCGCGCAGGACGCCGACGCCGCCCGGCCGTACCTCGCGCCCGAGATGGTCGAGATCACGGAGGCGGACGCGGAGACGCTCGCCCTCGCCGGCAACGAGCTGTACGCGCTCCTCATCGAGGCCGCCGAGCACGTGCTCGAGAAGGACCTGCTGGACGAGGTCGGCGTGCCCAAAGCGCTCCACCGCCTCGTGCGGCATTCGTGGGACGACGACCGCCACTGGCACCTCTACGGCCGCTTCGACCTCGCGGGCGGCGTCTCCGGGCTGCCCGTGCGCCTCATCGAGTTCAACGCCGACACGGCGACGGCCATTCCGGAGACGGCCATCGCGCAGTGGGCGCAGGCGCAGGGCGACGCCCACGCCGAGCAGTTCAACGAGCTCTATGAGCGCCTCGTCGAGCAGTTCGGGCGTCTCAAGGGCGCCAACGATGACCTCGCCCCGACGCTGCTCTGCACGGGCTTCGCCGACGCGCCCGAGGACGACGCCAACCTCGCCGTCGTCGGGGCGGCAGCCGAAGAGGCGGGATTTCAGGTGACCTACCGGTCGGTCTCGGACGTCCACTTTGCGCCCGGCGAGGGCGTGTTTACGTTCGAGCCTGGCGAGGGCAAGGATGCGTGGGTCCGCCACGACGTCGTGTTCAAGCTGATCCCGTGGGAGACGTTTGCGACCGACGAGCCGGCGATCCTGGAGATCCTCGAAGGCCTGATCCTTGACCGCCACGTCGTCGTCGTCAACCCGGCGTATGCGGTCTTGCTGCAGAGCAAGCGCCTGCTGAAGGTGGCGTACGACCTCCACCCGGACAATCCGCTGCTCTTGGAGTCCGCCTACCACCCGATCGCGGGCAAACGCCACGTCGAGAAGCCGGCCTACGGGCGCGAGGGCGGCAACGTGACCGTCTACGGCGCGACGGGCGAGCCCATCGAGGCGACGCCGGGCGACTACGACGTCTTCCCCTCCGTCTTCCAGGCCTTCACCGATCTCCCTCACGACGACGCGGTGCGCCTCTACCAGACGGGCCTGTTCTGGGCGTTCGAGGCGTGCGCCGTCGGCTTCCGCCGCGGCGACCTGGTCATGGACGACCGGAGCGCCTTTGTCGGCCACGTCGTCGTGGACTAGGAATCCACGCCTAGCCGTACTCTAGAAACCGACCCGCAGGGCGACACCTGCGGCTCGCTCGCCGTCGGGACCGACCAGCACTACGGGCGTTGCGTCGGGCATTTGGTAGGCCCGCGCCGCCATCGCGGCCGGCACGATCATCACCGTCCCGATGCCGGCAAGCAGCAGTGCTGCCGTCGCCGTTTCGTTGCGGTTTGAGAACAGACCGCCGGACACCTCGAACGCCAGGAAAGCAAGGCCGTAGCCACCGGCGAGGCCGATAAGCGTCCCCCCCGCCGTTCGGCGTGCCGCGCTGCCAACCGACCCCTCAAAGCCCTGCTGGTGCGCCAGCCCGTGGACGCCGGCCACGACTCCGACCGGGTACAGCACAAACGCCCAGTCTCGCGCGTCGCTGGCGCCCAGAGCAGCCAGGGCGGCACGCCCGAGGACGACCGCTGTCGTACCCGCTGCGATGCCTCCAAGGACCAGATCCGCGCGCACCCCAGACTGTGGCCTCGCGTCGCGCGGGTGCACGACGACGGAATCGGGCGTCTGCGCCGAGGCGGCCGAGGCGAATAGAAGAGCAAGCAGAAGGCGGATCATCAGGGTGTGGCGGTAAGAGGACAGGTTACAGCCCGATGTGAAAGGAGACGCCCACGGCACGCTCGCCGCCAGACCCGACGAGCACGACCGGCGCGGCCGAGGCAGCGCTGCCCCGGTACCGCAGTCCCGCTCCGATGGCCGGGCCGAGGACAAGAGCGACCGCTCCCGGGGCGAGGGGCAGAAAGCAATAGTCGCCGCTGATGCCGCTCGCGCACACAAGCCCTCCGGCTGCCAGTAGGGCCACGCCTGCGAGCGTTCCAAGCCCTGACCCCGCGAGTGTGCGGCCAAAACTGCCGCTTCCGTCCGTTCCGACAAAGTGGGCCCCGACCGCCGCTGTCAGTGGAATGGCGATTACGGCCGCCGCCGCGACCGCCTCCTGCTCTCCCGAACTGCCGTAGTAAATGAGGACGGGGAGCCCCAGCGAGACCATCGCACCCGCGAGTGCGCGGACGGCGGCAGACGACCCCGAGGGCCGGCGCGCGTCGAGCGCGTCGGACGTCTGCGCCGCGGCGGTCGAGGCGAACAGGAGGGCGAGCAGAAGGGCACGCATCGGCGACGGGTGGGCGAGTGGGCAACGTATCGCCCTCTCCCCTGCCCCGCGTGGTGCGTCTGCACTATGCCATCAGTCGGCGAGAAGGCGGAACGGGTGCGCGGCGGGCAGGCTTGGCGCGTGGCTCGGCCCGAGCGGCGTCACGGCCTGCGTCTCGTCGAGCCAGATCCACTCGTCGAACTGGCCCGGCAGGTCGGCGGCGAAGTAGTGGCTCTGGAGTTCGGTCTCGGGGCGGTAAATCACGCCGATGGCTCGTTCGATCCGCGGCCGGCTCAGTTCGGCGCGGAGATCGTCGGTGCCGTGACAGAGCGGGAGGGTGAACCGTGCGACGCCCGAGGCGTGCGCCACGCCTTCGATGCTCTCGGGGTGCGACGGCCGGACCGTCTTGACGCGCCCTGTCTCGCCCCAGCCGTCGGCCGCGAAGACGGTTCCGGTGTGGGTCCCGAACCCGATGAGGTAGGCGCCGTCGCCGAAGGCCTGCCGGCAAAGGTGGCCGACGTTGATGTCGCCTTGCGCCCCCATCTGCGTCGCCAGCGCATCGCCGACGTGCGAGTTGTGCGCCCACACGACGGCCTTCGCATCGTCGCCGACGTGATCCATGAGGCTCTGGAGCGTCGCCACCATGTGCGTGTCGCGGAGGTTCCACGTGTTGGCCCCGCCGACGAACGACTCACGGTAGTAGGCCTCGGCGTCGGCGACGACGCGGGCGTTCTCGGTCGCGTTGAAGAACGGGAAGTCGTCGGTGCCGTGGGTGCCGGCCGTTGCTGCAAGGCGCTTGCGAAGCAGGTCCCGGAGCATCCCGACGACGCCGCTCTCGCAGCCGGCATACCGCGTTCGGATGAGGGCGCGGCCGTAGGCCGCTGGGTCGCCCTCGAACGGCATGAGACACCCGTAGCGGATTCGGGCGTCGGCCGCGAGCTCGGGGTCGGTCGCGTCCAGGTAGCGAAGCACCTCGTGGAGCGACTCGTAGAGGCCGTAGAGGTCCAGCCCGAAAAAGCCCGCGCGCTCGGCCTCATCACGCCCGGCGTTGCGGTCGCGGAGCCACTCGACGAAGTCGCGGACTTCCTCGTTGCGCCACATCCACGTCGGGAAGCGGCCGAAGGCGTCACGCTCGGTCTCGCCCGGCTCGCGGCCGCGCACGTACGCGTCGATCCGCTCGGCGTCCGCCCAGTCGGCCTCGGCCGCGACGATCCGGAACCCCTTCTGATCAACGAGCGCCTGCGTGATGCGGGCGCGGAGGCGATAGAACTCGCTCGTCCCGTGCGTCGCCTCGCCGATGCAGACGACGCGGGCGTCGCCGATGCGCTCCAGAATCGGCTCCGGGTCGAAGTCATCGACCGAGTCGAACGGCTCGGCGTGCTCGGCGACGAGCCGGGCCAAGTCGGCCGGAGATCGGTAGACGTCGGACTCGGGACGCGCGTGGGCGGGCAGGCGGGACATGGGCGTCCGGGCGGTGTGGCCCGTCCCGACGCGTGTCCGCCCTGGAGGCTCCCGCGGGGCAGTCCGTTCAGGGCTGCCCCCACGCGCCCTACATCGCCATCCCGCCGTCGACGTGGAGGACGTGACCCGTCACATACGCTGCCGCGGGCGAGCACAGCCACAGCACCGCGTTCGCGATGTCCTCAGGGCTGCCCGTCCGCCCGAGTGGGATCTGGCCCGCCATCGCCTCGGTCGCCTTTTCCGAAACCGCCGCTGTCATGTCCGTTGCGATGTAGCCCGGTGCGACGACGTTGGCGCGGACGCCGCGGCCGGCGAGTTCTTTGGCGAGGCTCTTGGTGAAACCGATCAGACCGGCCTTCGAGGCGGCGTAGTTCGCCTGTCCCGCGTTCCCGTTTACACCGACGACGCTGGAGAGCGTGACGATGGCTCCGCCGCGCTGCTTCATCATCGGCCGGTACGCCGCCTTGCAGATGTGGAACGCGCCCGTCAGGTTCGTGTCGATGACGGCCTGCCAGTCGGCCGCGGTCATGCGGATCATGAGCCCGTCGCGCGTGATGCCCGCATTGACGACGAGCGCGTCGATGCGTCCCCACCGGTCGACGACAGCAGTTACGGCCGCCTCGGCGGCGGCGGCATCGGCCGCCTCGGCCTGGATGCCAAAGGCCTCGGTCCCCGCCTCGGCCAGTTCCGCGACGAGCGCGTCGGCCGCCTCGGACGAGGCGCGGTACGTAAACGCCACCTTCGCACCTGCCGCAGCGAGGGCGAGGACGACGGCACGGCCGATGCCGCGCGTGCCGCCCGTGACGAGGGCTGTGGTGCCGGAGAGGTCGAGCGTGTAGGGCATCGGGTCTGGAAGAGAAGTTAGAGCGCCGCGATCTGGTCCGCCGTGCCGGCCGGCGCCGTCTGGGCGTCGCGGCCGAGGGTGCGCCGGACGAGGCCCGAGAGGACCGCGCCCGTCCCGACCTCGACGTACCGGGTCGCGCCGAGGGCAGCCATCCGCTCCAGGCTCTGCGCCCAGCGGACCGGGGCCGTAAGCTGTTCCAAGAGCCGCGCGCGGATCTCGTCGGGGTCCTGGGTGGGCTCGGCCGTCACGTTGAGGACGACCGGGCACGCCGGGGCCGTAATGGTGAGGCTGTCGAGCGTCTCGGCGAAGGCGTCGCGGGCTGGCGCCATGAGCGGGCTGTGGAACGCGCCCGAGACCGGCAGCGGCACGACGCGCTTCGCGCCCGCCGCTGTGCACAGCGCGCCGGCGCGGGCAACCGCCTCAGCGTCGCCCGAGATGACGATCTGGCCGGGGTCGTTGTAGTTGGCTGGCACGACGACTCCCTCGCCCGCCTCGGTTGCCTCGCGGCACGCAGATTCGAGCGCAGCCGCGTCGAGGCCGAGGACGGCAGACATGGCGCCGGAGCGCGCCTGCGCCATCAGCTCGCCTCGCCGGCGGACGGCCCGCAGGCCGTCGGCAAACGTCACGGCCCCGGTTGCGGCGAGCGCGCTCCACTCGCCAAGGCTGTGCCCGGCCGCGACGTCGGGCCGGAGGCCGCGCGCGCGCAGGACCGCATCGGCCGCGAGGCTGTGCGTGAACAGGGCCGGCTGCGTGATCTCGGTCGGCTTGAGCGCCTCGGCGTCGTCGCCGAACATCAGGCTCGTCAGCGAAACGCCCAGGACCGCGTCGGCCTCGTCGAACACGGCACGCGCCTCGGGCGAGGCTTCGAAGAGGTCGGCGCCCATGCCGGGCGCCTGCGAGCCCTGCCCGGGAAAGAGAAAGGCGGTCATGCGGGAAGGGAGAGGATCGGAAAGGCCGCGGCTACGCGCTGGCGTCGGGCGTCGGGGTGCCATCGTAGGCCCACTTCAGCAGCGTCGCGCCCCACGTGAAGCCGCCGCCGAAGGCCGCGAGCACGACGTTGTCGCCGCGCCGCAGGCGGCCCTCATAATCGGCGAGGCAGAGCGGGAGCGTGCCGGCCGTCGTGTTGCCGTAGCGCTCGATGTTGATCATCACGCGCTCGCTCGGGAGGTCCATCCGGCGAGCCGTGGCGTCGATGATGCGCAGGTTGGCCTGGTGCGGGACGAGCCACTGCACGTCGTCACCGGTGAGGCCGTTGCGTTCCATGATCTCGGCGGCTGCCTCGGCCATGCTGACCACGGCGCGTTTGAAGACGGTCTTGCCGTCCTGCCGGGCGTAGTGCATTCCGGCGTCGACGGTCTCGTGGGTGGCCGGTCGGAGCGAGCCGCCGCCGAGCATGTTGAGCGCGGGCCCGCCCGAGCCGTCCGTGTACTGCACGGCGTCGATAACGCCGTGTCCCGTCTCGTCGGCTTCGAGCAGGACGGCGCCTGCCCCGTCACCGAAGATGATGCACGTCGTGCGGTCGGTGTAGTCGATGATGCGGCTCATCGTGTCCGCCCCGACGATGAGGACGCGGTTGGCCGCCCCGCTCTCGATAAAGCGTGCGCCCGTCGTGAGGGCGTAAA
>DASVSE010000394.1:0-3433 GCA_036388235.1 Rubricoccaceae bacterium
CCTCTTCCCCGACGCGCCCCAGCTCAACCGCGTCCGGGCGACGTATGAGGTGGTCGGACGCTCCGGAACCCCCGTCCAGATCACGCGCCTCATCGCGGGCACCGTCGGGCCGGTCGAGTTTGGCTGGCAGATCCTGCTCGACGTCGCCCTCGACGACGAGGCCGTGCAGTCGCAGGCGGACGGGCGACCGGGCGACATCGCGCTCCGAAAGATCGTGATCACGGGCGAGGTCGCGAGCGAGGACTGGCGCCCCCCGGGCGGCATCTTCGACGTCGATGTGCTCGCCGATCCGCAGTCGCTGAGCAACGTCCGCGGCGGCTTCGGCTTTGTCGGGGCGGCCTATCCGTTCGAGATCGTGATCAGCCCGACGCCGTGCGAGATCACCCGAACCAGCTTTAGCTCCTCTGGCGCCGTCTGCTAGCAGGGACGGCCGTCCGGCACGGCGACTTTCCTGCAGAGTCTGCTCGCAGACGTGAACAGGCGAGAGCCCCAGCGGGTAGAACAGCGATTCAGCCTGTGATCCCCGTGCCCACAGATCCCACCCCTGAGATCCCGCTCGGGACGCCCGAGCCCGGCTCTGCCGGAACGCCACCGGCCGGCAGGGCGCCGCTGCCGACCTGCCGCGCCCACGGCATCGACCGCTACCACCACGCCGCCCGCGCCGACCTCTCGTTCGGCCCCGGGAGCTGGTTTGCGATCCTCAACGGCGCCTCCGGCACGCCGCGCGAGATCGCCTTCACGTGCTCGGCCTGCGGCGAGACCTTCGAGAGGACCCGCGACCCGGCCGTCCTCGGCGAGTTCCGCCGGTACCCGTACATCGACCGCAAGACGTGACGCGGACCGGGCACTCCCCGGTCGAGCCGTCCGTTCGCCTCGGGCGACGCCCCTGCATTCCGATTCTTTCCGTGACCGCTTTCCCGCAGCACAACGCGAGCCTCGCCGAGTGGGCCGACTGGCGCTGGCAGATGCGCCACCGCATCCACGACGCCGCGACGCTCGGTCGATACATCCAGCCCACGCCGGCCGAGGCGGCGGGCATCGAGGCCACGGCCGGCGTCTTCCGGTGGACCATCACGCCGTACTACGCGAGCCTGATGGATCCGCTCGACGCCGCGTGTCCCGTCCGCCGCCAGGTCGTCCCGCTCGCCGACGAGACGGCGCCCGACATCGTCGGCGTCGCGGACCCGCTCGACGAGGTCGGGCACAGCCCCGTCAAAAACCTCGTCCACAACTACCCGGACAAGGTCGCGTTCTGCGTCACCTCGGAGTGCGCCGTCTACTGCCGCTACTGCCTCCGCAAGCGCATGGTGGGCGACGCCGACTTTATGATGCGCAAGGACGACCTCCGGGAGGGGATCGCCTACATCGCGGCGAATCCAGCGATCCGGGACGTGCTGCTCACCGGCGGCGATCCGCTCGTGTTCTCGGACGGCCAGCTCGCGTGGCTGCTCGGCGAGCTGCGCGCGATCCCGCACGTCGAGGTCATCCGCATCGGGAGCCGCCTGCCTGTCGTCAACCCGATGCGCATCACGGACGCGCTGTGCGCCGTCCTGAACCCGCCCGACGCGCGCGTACCGCTGTGGCTCAACACGCACTTCAACAGTCCCCGCGAGCTCACACGCGAGGCGGCTGAGGCGTGCGCGCGGCTCGCCGACGCCGGCATTCCGGTGGGCAACCAGACGGTCCTGCTCGCCGGCATCAACGACGACGCGGCCACGATGCGCGCGCTTCTCGAAGGCCTCGTCTCGATGCGCGTCCGCCCGTACTACCTCTACCACGCGCAACTCATCGGCGGCACGGCGCACCTGCGGACGCCGATCGAGGCCGGCATGGCGCTGATGCGCGAGATCCGAGGCCATACGACGGGCTTCGCCGTCCCGAGCTACGTCCTCGACACGCCTGACGGCAAAGTCCCACTGACACGCGACTACGTTCTCGGTAGGGCGGGGGACCACGTCGTGATGGAGACGACGCGCGGGACGCTCTGGGCCGAGCCGAACCCGCTCCCCGACGGGTACGACGGTCCGCGGCTCCCCGAGATGTCGATGCCCGACGGAATCCGAACCGTCCCGACCGGCGCGCCGACCTTCGTCTATGGAGAGCTGGTCGACCCGTGACGCGCCTTCCGAGCAGAGACGGGCGCGGCACCGGAGTGGTTTTTTCGGACATGGCTAGGCGCCGGAAACCGGCGGCGGCTATCTAGCGGCACGACGGCCATCCGGCCTGACCCATTCGTTCTGCTACTTCATGCGACGTCTTGTTTCCCTGGCTTTCGGTGCCGCTATCGCCCTGCTTATCCCCGTGTCGTCTGCGACTGCGCAGGACGGCGTCGGGGTGATCACGGTGATGAACGAGTCCGACCTGACCCTCTACTACCTCTACGCATCGTCCTGTCAGGAGGACGCGTGGGGCGACGACCTGCTCGGGAGCGACGTCATTGCGCCTGGGGATCACTTTGAGGTGCCGCTTAATTCCGGCTGCTGGGATCTCAAGGCAGTCGCCGAGGATGGGCAGGAGGTCGAGACGTACCGGGTCGACCTCTCCGCCCAAGACGTCGTGGTGTGGACCGTCGACGAGGGCAACTAGGCTGACCTCGCTAAAGCAGCGGGACCTAGGCGGGTGTCTCGCTCGGTCCCGCGCGATAAGGTTCACCGGGTAGGTAGCAACGTGTTTACGGAGGGAGAGTCGTCCAGACTGTCCCGTATCAGCGCCCGCGTTTGTCCCGAGCGGGCGCGCTCTACTTCACCGCAGACAAATGTCTGCACCATCCGCTCTTTTTGCGATGCGCTCTGTTTCCGCTCTCTGCTTTGCTGCGGCCCTCGGCCTGACGGCGTTCACGTTCCCCCGCCCCGACGGCGAGGGCACGATCACGGTGACCAACGACTCTGAGCTCGCGCTCGACGAGATCTACTCGTCGACCTGCGACGAGGAGGAGTGGGGCGACGACCTGATGGGCGTCGAGGTGCTCGCCCCGGGCGAGGAGGTCGAGATCACGGTCGAGGCCGGCTGCTGGGACATCAAGGCAGTTGCCGAGGACGGCCAGGAGGTCGACGCCTACTCGGTCACCGTCGAGGACGGCGACGAGCTCGAGTGGACGGTCGACGAGGAAGACTAAACCTCTACTCGCATTTCCACTGCGCCCGGTCTGCCTTTTGGCGGGCCGGGCGCAGCCCATTAGAGGGCCACGTGCGTTCGCCGACCTTGCATGCGGTACCTTTGGCGGTTATTCGGACCGTCTCTCTGCCGCGTGCCCCCGACCGCGCCCCTCCGGTGACCCTTTTCGGCCTGTTCGTCCTCCTCGCGCTCGCTGCCGCGATCGTCGTCGCGACGATGCGCCGGCAGCGGCCTGAGTCGCGGATCTCCGAGGCGCAGCGCCTCGTGCCGCGCGACGACCTCGCCGGCCTCGGTCTCTCGACCGTCCGGCCGGCAACGC
>DASVSE010000395.1:0-6185 GCA_036388235.1 Rubricoccaceae bacterium
GTCCTCGCCCGTCTCGCGCATCCGAACCGTGTACAGGCCCGGCGCAAGCCCAAGCAGGTGGACGCCATAGTCACCGCCCGCGGAGCGAGCCACAACCGTTGCCGCAACAACGGATGGGCGCCCGGCCAGCGCCACCTCGACCGTAAAGGCCTGGGCGTGCAGGCCGAAGGCGCTCCAGCGGACGTAGAGATCTCCGGACACCGATCCGGCCTCGAGCTCCTGAACGGCGTAATCGACAAAGTCGGCGAGCGCCGTCGGCCAGTCCGGCGTGATCCCGGTTTCGACGTGGGTAAACAGCGGTGCTCGGGCGCGTGGCGCCTGAGTCGGCACCGTCGCCGAGGCAAGCATCACGGGAAGTGAGCGGTGAGGTGCCTGGGCCGACGCTGGGAGGGTCAGCACAAGCGAAAGCAGAAGCGTGGCGGGGAGGGCCAGACGCATGAACAAACGACACAGATGGTGGGGGGAAACCTGAGCGGCGCAAACCCCGTGCCGACAAGGTCTTCTGGCTAGTTGGAGCCCTGCACGCGACGGGACGGTCGAAAGCACTCCAGGGCCGGTCGAGGTAGACATACGGGCTGGGGCACCCAAGGCGCTCCGGCGTCGTTCTACGGCCTCGCCACGTCCCCCTTCTCCGATGACCCGTCTCTACATCCGTCCGTCGCTGCTTCTGCTCGCACTCGGCCTCAGCGCCTGCCGCGTCAGCGATGCCCCACCGGAACGCGCCTCGGCCGACACGACCGCCGCACCGTCGGGAGGCATCTCGGTCTACGGCGACGGCCGTCTCCCGACCGAGGCCGAGGTCGAGGCGACGCGCTACACCGGACGCCGCAGCGGCCTAACGGCCGACACCGCGGCGCTCGCGGCGGCCGCCCGGGCCAACCCCGAGACGCTCGCGACGATCGACTCCACGCGCGACTGGAGCGCGCCGGTCCGCCTGCCACTCGGCGGGGATGTCGCCGGCCCGAGCGTCGTGAAGGTGCAGACGCTTCTGGACCGCGCCGGCTTCACGGTCGGCGAGATCGACGGCCGCTGGGGCGACAACACCGAGCTGGCCGTCGTGTGGCTGCAGAAAGCGATGCAGCTTCCGCCGACAGGCCTGGTCGATGCGGCGACGCTGCGCGCGCTTACGGGCCGCGCTGGCGAGCCGGACTCGCTCCTGACCACGGTCACGCTCACGGCAGCCGACGTACGGGGCCCGTTCCGCCCGCTTCCGGCCGACATCTATGAGAAGGCGAAGTTGGATCGACTCGGCTTCGAGTCGCTGTCGGAAGCCCTGGGCGAGCGTTTCCACGTCGCGCCAGCGCTCCTGCAGCGCCTCAATCCGGGCACGCCGCTGGACAGCCTCACCGCGGGCGCTCGCCTGCGCGTGCCCAACATTGCCGCGGCGCCGACCCCGCGTGACCGCGTCGCGCGGGTCGTCGTCTCGGGTCGCGACGGCTACCTCCACGCCCTCGCCGCGGACGGGACGATCCTCTTTCACGCACCCGTGACCCTCGGGGCCGGCTACGATCCCACGCCGCAGGGCGACTTCCGCATCACGGCCGTCGCGCGCAACCCCTCGTGGCACTACCAACCGGCGCTGCTCTCGGGCGTTGCCGACGACGGCGAGGACGCGACGCTGCCGCCAGGCCCTAACAACGCCGTCGGGACGGTCTGGATGGCGTTGTCGGAGCCGCACTACGGCATCCACGGCACCAATGCACCGTCTACGATCGGCACGGCGACCTCGTCGGGCTGCGTGCGCCTCACCAACTGGGACGCGATGCGGCTCGCCAGCCTCGTCCGCGCCGGGACGTCGGTGCGCTTCCGCGACATCACGGGCCGTGGGGGCTCCCAGACAGACTCGACGCAGGCCAGCGTCAGCGGCCGACGAGGAGCGGGTAGGGGTTGACGGCGTCGCCGTCCCAGAACGCCTCGGCACTCGGGGCGCGCCACACGGCAAAGTGCAGGTGGGGTGCCTCGGGACTCGCGTTCCCCGTGCTCCCGACCGTCCCGATGGCGCCAGCCTGCTCGACGGCTGCTCCTGCCGCGATGCCCGGCGCGACCGCATCGAGGTGGGCATAGTAGTGGACCGTGTGTCCGTCTGGCAGCATCACGTAGACCGTGAGCCCGCCGCGTTCGCTCTCGAACACGCGGGCGACGGTTCCAGCGGCCGCGGCCACGACGGGCGTGCCGCGCGGCGCCATGATGTCGATCGCGTCGTGGACGCGGCCCTCGCTTCGCGCGTCGTCGAACGTGTCGACGAGTTGGTCCGGACCGATCCCGACGACCGGCACCACGAGTCCGCCTGAACGCGGAGCCGGGAGGACGCGCGCGACGACCGTCGTCTCGGGCGTAGCCGGCAGCGTGCGTTCGGGAGCCTGCGCGGGAGCGCTAGGGGATCCGGACTGCGGCTCGATCCGGCACCCCGACGCGACCGCGAGCACACCCAGCAGCAGGCGCGCGCGGTTCATGGCCGCTCCCCCGCCGGACGGCCTGTGGTTACCCGCGCCGCAACAGGTCGGATGAGTCCCTCCTGCGCCGTGCTCGCCACCAGAGCGCCGTCGGGGCTGAACACGGAGCCGCGGGCGAAGCCGCGCGCCCCGAACGCCGACGGCGAATCGAGGGCATAGAGCAGCCAGTCGTCGGCACGGAACGGACGGTGGAACCAGATGGCGTGGTCCAGGCTCGCCGCCTGGATCGTCGGGTCGAACACCGACCGCGCGTGCGGCAGCAGGGTCGTCCCGAGCAGGCCCCAGTCCGACGCGTACGCCAGAATCGCCTGGTGGATGATCCGGTCGTCGGGCAGCGCGCCGGCTGCGCGGAACCACGTGGCTGAGTTCGGGTCGCGGGCCTCGGGCGCGAACGGGTTGACCGGGTCGACCGAGCGGAAATCGATGGGGCGCTCGCGCGTGAGCGCCGTCCGGAGCGGCTCAGGGATGTGCTCGGCGATGGCGCGGGCGAGGTCGCGCTCCGGGGTTACGTCGTCCGGGCTGGGGGCGGCCGGGGCGGGGTCGGACTGGTGGTCCAAGCCCGGCTCGTCGCGGGCGAAGGAGAGCGAGGCATTGAAGATCGGCCGGCCGTGCTGGACAGCCGTCACGCGACGCGTCGCGAACGAGCCCCCATCGCGGAGCGACTCGACGGTGTAGAGGATGGGCGCACGCACGTCGCCAGGAAGGATGAAATACGCATGGAGCGAGTGCGCGTGCCGGTCCTCGGGCACGGTCCGGCCGGCGGCAACGAGCGCCTGAGCGAGCACCTGCCCGCCGAAGACGCGGTCGGAGCCGATCGGCCGGTTTCGTCCCCGAAACATGTGTAACTCGATTCGCTCGAGGTCCAACAGGTCGAGGAGGTCACCAAGAGCGTCGTCGGAGTCAGTCATCGGGAGTGCTGAGACAGGAGGGGGCGCGTGAGAACGTACGGGTTGAAGACCGGTCGGCAGCGCCACTCGATTTCACGCGACCTCACTTGTGACCTCGGCCAGATGGTTGCACTTTCAAACCGCGTCTCACCCACGCGCGGGCGGGGTTTTCCTGTCCGATCCGATACCACCCCACTCGCGCCCCAGGCGCACCACGATGAAGAAGACCCTGCTTCTCGCCCTCGCCCTTACGTCCGTCACGCTCGCCGGCTGCTCCGAGGAGACCACGGAGGTCGAGGCACCCGTCGTCGAGACGACCGAGCCGATGGCCGAGCCGATGATGGAGGACACGACCGCCATGATGGACGAGTCCGGCATGATGGCCGACTCCGCCGCCACGGGCACGATGGAGGCCGCTCCGGCCATGGAGGGCGAGACGATGTCGGCCGACACGGCCGCTACGTCGACGATGTAATCCGCCGGGGCGCCCTGCGCCTCGATCGGGTTCCGACTCCTGAACGCCCCCGGCTGCTCGCGCGGCCGGGGGCGTTCTCCGTTGGAAGCTGTGGCGCGCGGCGTAGCTTCCGAGCGATGCCCGGATGGCGGAATGGTAGACGCGGCGGTCTCAAACACCGCTGGCCGAAAGGTCGTGCGAGTTCAAGTCTCGCTCCGGGTACGACGCCCGCCCCGCCACGTGTCGGGGCGGGCGCTTTCGTATCGGGATGGCTATGGCCGTACAGAAGCCCTCTACGCAGCGCGCGGCGCGGAGCCGAAGCCCCGCGCCGCGCGCATCCCTTGTCTGACGCCGTTCCGGCTAGCGGACCACCGTCACCCGCTGCGTCGCCGCGAACGTCCCGGCCTGCATCCGGATCACGTACACCCCCGGCGCGAGTGTGCCCGCCTCTAGACGCGCCTCGTGGCGGCCGGCAGCGACCTCGCCCTGGGCCAAGACGGCCACCTGACGACCCAAGAGGTCGTACATCGACACGGACACGGCCGACGCCTCGGGCACGTCGAAGCGCACCACAGCCGCACCGGCGGTCGGGTTCGGCGCAGGCGCCGCGAGCGCAAACTCGGCGATGGCCTCACCGTCGCTGGCCGTCGTGCGGCCGAACGAGACGACGAAGCGCTCCGTCCACTCTGTCGCATCCGACGTGAACGTGTAGCCGTCCACAAGCGGCGTGACGGTCCCCGTCACGAGGTCGCGGACCATGGCGTTCGTCGCAAGGTCCGTCGCCTCCGCGGTGATCGTGTATGTCCCGGCGTGCGTGGCGGTAAACGCGAGCGTCACGTTCCCAAGGTCACCTGCCGGACGCGACAGCACAGCCTGACGATATGCTGCGCCATCCCGCTCGCCGACGGGAGCGAGAAGCGCATACGTGGCCATCGGCGGAACGAGCTTCGTCGCATCGTCGATGTCCCAGCCGACCGTGGCTACATCTGTCACGCGAACGATGGCCCCCTGATCAGCGACGGCCGTGCCTTCGACCGTCTGGCCGCTCAGCGCCAGCGCGAGTTCGCCATCGGTGGCCGAACGCCCAACGATGGTAACGTTGCCCGCAACGCGCTTGGACGCGTCGTAGGTGACGGTGACCGCTGTTCCAGCGGTCATCTGCTCGATAAAGAAGCCCTGCCACGTCGAGAGCGTCGTTTCCGCAGTCCGGGGCACCGGCACGAAGCCGCTGGCCGGGTTGTAGACCTGGATCGTGTTCTGGAGCGGTACGTCACCGGTGACTCCGTCGGCCGTCATGGCCTGCCCAAACGGGTTGCCCGCGATGTGGAACCGGTTGTCCCCATTCTGGGGGAAAGTGACGGACGTGTTCGTGGTGAGGATCGTCCCACTCGCGGTGAGCGGGCGTGTGGCGAGCGTGTAGCTCCGGCTCGTGCCGCCGCCGTTGCCCTCGTTGCTCGGTGGCGTGAGGTCGATGTCGTAGAAGTACCAGAAGAACCCGTCTCCCGGGACGACCGGGTTCGCGACATCGGTTGCTTCGAGGTAGCCCGAGTCGTTCAGACCGCCCGTGCCGACGAAGTCGAGCAGGACGTTCGAGACGACATCACCGTTTGTCCCGCCCGGGTACTGCCCGATGACGCCCTGGACGAGGTTGATCTCCGCGAGCGTCCCGACGGTCATGCCGGTAACGGGAGCCGAGAGGAGCCGGTAGGCCGCCCCATTCGAGAGCGTCTGCGAAACCGTCACGAGCGGTGCTGGACCTGTGACAGTCAGCAGGATGGTGCCGGTGCGAGCTAGGTGGCCGGCCGCGCGGATGAAGTACGTCGTGCCTGCTGTTACGGTCTGGTTCCCGATGAACGATGTGAGGTCGGCCGTGACGTCATCGCTGCAAGCCACCTCGGTCAGTGGGTGGCCCGTGCTGGTCCCCGTCTGGGTGTAGATGCTGAGGACGGTGTCATAGACGCCAGGCGGTGTCGTTGAAGTCGTCGAGCCGGACGTGCTGAACGTTGCGGTCCCGCCCACGGACGGGGTGTACTTCCACCAGATCGAGTTCGTCGCGGTGCCGCTGATGTTGCAGGTCGTCGGGACTGTTTCGTTAGGCTCGGCCGTCGCCCCCAGGGTCGTTCCGGTCACACCGGTTCCGGTGCCCGTCGCCGTGATTTGGAGCGCGGCGGCGAGGTTATCGTTGGCTGGGGGGGGTGCCACGGTAAGGGTGATCGCGCCCGTGCTTCCCTGGATTCCGTTGACACGGATGTAATAGGTCGTACCAGCCGTACCCGTCACGGACACAGACTCCGGGCTAGATACTGCGCCAAGAGCGTTGGCGCAGGCAACCTCGGTGAGCGGGAAGCCTGTCCCGGTGTAGACGGCGAGGATCACGTTCAATGAACTCCC
>DASVSE010000396.1:0-2816 GCA_036388235.1 Rubricoccaceae bacterium
CACGTTCGGGGCGGGCCTGCTGTTCGAGCTGCCCGTGGTCGTGTTCGTGCTGGCCAAGTTGGGGCTCGTGACGGGCGACTTTCTGCAGAAGAGCTGGCGCTACGCCATCGTCGTCATCCTCGTCTTGGCGGCCGTTATCACGCCGGGGACGGATCCGCTGAGCCTCATCGTGATGTCGCTTCCGCTCGCCCTGCTCTACCAGTTCTCGATCTTTCTGACGCGCGCCGTCGAGCGCGGAAAGCGCCGCGAGGAGGCCCGGCTCGGCGCCGAGGCGGCAGCTGCGGGTGCAGCTCTCGGGACGGCCGTCGCGGCTCCGGCCGGGACGCTGCCGATCGACGTGCCGCCGGTCCCGCCCGCCGGGGACGGAGTGGCGTAGCCGGGTCGCCGGTTTAGGGCGACGTGGCACCCGACTCGGCTATCCGCGGCGTTCTCTCGCGACATCCGCCTCTGCCCATGCGCCACGCCGTCCTCCTCGCCCTCATGCTCGCCGCGCCCGCCCTTCGCGCGCAGACCGGCGACGACCTGTTCGCCGTCCGGAAGAACATCGCCCTGTTCGGGCAGATCTACGAGGCCCTCGCGTCCCAGTATGTCGACCGCGTCGACGCCGAGCGGATGATGCGGACTGGCATCGCGTCGATGATGGGCGAACTGGACCCGTACACGGTGTTCTTCGACGAAGCGACGACGGCCGCCGGCCGCCTGCAGCAGGGCCGGGACGTCGGTGGGGTCGGTGTCGTCGCGGCACAAGCCGGGGGCCGGCTCGTCGTCTCGGCCGTGCTGGACGCGTCGGCGGCTGAGGCACAGGGCGTGCGCCCCGGCGATGCCCTCGTGTCGATTGCCGGGAGGCCCGCCGCGGCCCTGACGGCAGCCGCAGCGGCGGCACTGCTGCGCGGCGAGCCCGGATCGACGGTTGCGGTCGAGGTCGAGCGCGAGGCGGCATCGGGCCCGCCGACCGTGCTGCGCTTCCAGCTCGTGCGGGCCGAGGAGCCGACCGACCGCGTCGCGTTCTCAGGCTTCATCGGCAGCCCGGCCGACGGCGTCGCCTACATCCGCCTGTCCGACTTTTTGGGGCCGGCCTCGGGCCAGATCCGATCGGCGGTCGAGGTACTGCAGGGGCAGGGAACGGTCCGCGCGCTCGTCCTCGACCTGCGCGGCAATCCGGGCGGGTTGCTGAACGAGGCCGTCGACGTGTCCGGCCTGTTCCTGCCCCAGGGCACGCTCGTGACCGCCACGCGCGGACGGGCCGCGGGCATGGCAGCGGTCTACCGCACGACGGCTGCGCCCCTCCTCCCCGACACGCCCGTCGCCGTCCTCGTGGACCGCCACAGCGCCTCGGCGTCCGAAATCGTCGCCGGAGCGCTTCAGGACTGGGACCGTGGCGTGGTCGTCGGCGAGACGACGTTTGGCAAGGGCCTCGTACAGGTCGTGCGGCCGATGCCGTACGGAACGGCGCTCAAGCTGACCGTGAGTCGCTACACGACCCCCGTCGGACGCGAGATTCAGCGCCTAACCTACGCGCAGGGCACTGAAGCGACGGCCGTCGCCGAGGGCGACCGCCGCGCGTTCCGGACGGCGGCAGGCCGGGCCGTCCGCTCGGGCGGCGGAATCGAGCCCGACGTGCCCGTGGACCTCGGCGAGCCGAGCGCACTCGAAGCCGCGCTCGTTCGCGAGGCCGCCTTTCTGCGCTTCGCCAACCGCTACGCCGCCGAGCATCCCGACGTGGGAGCCGATTTCCGAGTCACCGACGCTGTCTGGGCCGACTTCCGGCGCACGATCGATGGCGTCGATTACGAGACGCCGGCCGAGCTGGCGGTCGACGCGCTCGCGCGGGACCTCGCGGCGGCTGGAACCGAGGCGCCGGCCGAGACGGCGGCGCTGCGGCGCGTGGCCGAGCGGGACAAGGCGCGCGACGCCGAGCGCCACCAGGCGCGTCTGCGCGCACGCCTGCGCCAGGAGATTCTCGCCCGTGCGGTCGGGCAGCGCGGTCTTGCCGAGGCGGCACTTGCCGACGACGCCGTTCTCGCAGCCGCTCGCGCGCTCCTCCTCGACCCGTCCCGCTACGCCCAGACGCTCGGGCGGCGCTAACGCGGTGGAAATGGAACACGCGTGTTCCGTTTGGACGCGCCGTTCCGGCCGCGAACGCACTCTGGCGGCAACTCGGGGGTCGGCACAGGCCTTGCCGGAGGGCATGCGCCCCGACTCCCGGTCCGCTGGTCCTCTCCGCTCTCACTGCGCTCGCCGTCACGCTCGTTGCCGCCCTCGCCTCGTGGGCAGGGGGCGCCGCGTGGACGCGTGCCCCCCACCGGGCACGCCGCCGGATCGAGGCACGTGCGGACGAAGCGGGGTGGATGGCGAGCCTCGCTCAGCGCTGGCTGTGCTCGCCGCCGGTGCTCGGCGGACCCGATGTGCCGTCTGAGGGCTTTGCCGGTCTCACATTCGACATGCTTGGCCTCGCCTCCGCTGCGGCCCACCCGGACGTGCGGCGAACGGTCATCGGAACGTACCAGCTCGTGCCCATTCCGCCGGGCCCTGCTCTCGACGGATACGCCGCGCGCATCGGAGCCGAGGCGTGCGAGGCCGGCGGGCTGCTGGTCGTCGGAACCTCCGAGACGCCCGACGAGGCCGTTGCCGTTCTCGTGCTCGGTCCGCTCGCGCAGCTTCGCCTGTCCGCCGTGCCGTGGGGGTGGATCCGCGACCTCACGACGCCTGCAGCGGACCCGCTCATGCCACCTGTCCCGACGGCCGCACCTGTCGTGACGCCCGTCCGGCCCTTGCACACGCTTCCCCAACGGGCCCGCCGGATGCCGTCCTGGCGC
>DASVSE010000397.1:0-5794 GCA_036388235.1 Rubricoccaceae bacterium
CGCGTTTCCGCCTTCCTGTTCCTCGCCGCCCTCGCCGCGCCCGCCGTCGCGCAGCGCGTCCCGGATCCGAACATGGGCAACCCGCAGCTCACGCAGTGGGGCATCCTCGACGGCAACCGCGTCCGCACGCTCTACGCCAACCACGGCGAGATCGCGCGCTACCCGGACCAGCCGTCGGCCGAGTGGCCCAAGGGCTCCGGGCACTCCTACATCGACGGCATCGCCTTCGTCGTCTCGGCCGCGGCCCGCAACGCCGCCGGCCAACCGATCTACCCGCTGTCCACGAACTACCGCGAGGACATCGACCGCGACCCGACGACGCAGGTCCCGTGGGGCTGGGCGCCCGTGCCGGGCTACTCGAATCCGCGCCAGGCCAGCCCGGCCCGCTCGGACGACGAGCGCACGTGGCCTTCGGTCTGGCCCGACCGCCCGCTCGACTGGGCCGGCCAGTGGAACGGCCTCTTCGGCCGCGGCGTGACGAACGCCGACGTCGAGACGTACTTCGTCATGGACGACTCGAACGACCCCGAGTGGACGCTCCCGCCGAACCAGTTTTTCCCGTGCCCCGGCCAGCCGGCCCGCGGCGGCCTCGGCCTCGAGGTGGCCGTGCGCGGGCTCCAGTGGAATCACCCGCTTGCCCAGGATGTCATCTTCTGGGTCTACGAGATCACCAACGAGTGCGGCCAGGACTACGACGACGTCGTGTTCGCGCAATTCCTCGACTGGGGCATCGGCGGGACCGACGACTCGGGCGACGACGAGGGCGCGTACAACACCCGCCTCGACCTCGCCTTCGCCTACGACGCCGACGGCATCGGCTCGCCGGGCGGGTTTACGCCCGTCGGGACGGCGGGGTACGCCTTTCTCGAGTCGCCGGGCAACAGCACCGACGGGACCGACAACGACGAGGACGGCATCACGGACGAGCGCCGCGAGTCGGGTCCCGGCGACCTGATCGAGGGCGAGGCCGCCATCCGCGCCGCGGTTGCCGCGCGCTACAACGTCGCCCGCTTCGAGGCCTTCTATGGCTCTCTCGACAACACGGCCGCCATCCGCGCCGGGCGCTGGTGGACCGGCGACGAGAACCTCAACTGGCAGCAGTTCTCCGACCTCGACGGCGACGGCCAGTACACCGCCGGTGAGCCGCTCAACGATGACGTCGGCGAGGACGGACTGGGGCCGCAGGCCGCCAACTACCCCGGCCGCGACATCGGCGAGGGCGACGGTCGCCCGACGACGGGCGAGCCGGGCTTCGACAGCCTCGACAAAGACGAGTCCGACCAGATCGGCCTGACGGGCTTCTCGATCTTCAACGTCCACGACTACGAGCTCTCCGACGACGAACAGGACTACCGCGTCTTCCGCGAGGCCCTCCCGCCGATCGACGTCGTCCTCGAAGGCGGCCGCAACCTCGGGATGTTCTTCGCCTCGGGCCCGTTCCCGCTCCGCGCCGGGCAGACGGAGCGCTTCTCGATGGCGCTCATCTTCGCCGACAAGGACTTCACGGACCCGCGCGCCATCGACAACTCGTCGCTCGCGCGGAAGAAGCAGACCGTCCAGCAGATCTACAACGCGAACTACCAGTTCGCGCGCCCGCCGGACAAGCCGACGCTCCGCGCGACGCCGGGCAACGGCGAGGTTACGCTCTCGTGGGACACGCGCGCCGAGCAGAGCTACGACCCGTTCCTGCGCGAGTTCGACTTCGAGGGCTACATGATCTACCGGAGCACGGAGCCCAACTTCCGCGAGAACCTGCTCGTGACCGACGCCTACGGCAACCCGGTCTACCAGCGTCCGCTCGCCCAGTTCGACCTCGCCAACAACCTGCGCGGGCTCCACCCGGTCCCCGTCAACGGCGTCCAGTTCAACCTCGGGACGGACTCCGGGCTGCGCCACAGCTACGTCGACCGCGACGTCATCAACGGGCAGACGTACTACTACGCGCTCGTCGCCTACGACCGCGGCCTGCTCACGCGCAACGCCGACGGCTCCTTCCCGACGACGCCCGACGGCCAGGTCGACGGCCTCTCGCCGTCGATCACGACGGCGGTCATCAACAACGACCTCTCGGGCAACGTCGGCGTGGACATCAACACGGCCCAGGTGACGCCGCGGGCGCCAGCCGCGGGCTACGTCGCGCCCGAGGTCGCCAGCTACGTCGCCGACGTCCGCGGCACGGCCGCGGTCGAGCTCGCGATCGTCGCCCCGACGGCTCTGCGCGCCGAGGGCCGCTACCGGCTCCAGTTCGTCAACCCGGACCCGTTCGACACCAACCTCACGCCGACCTACGAGCTCATCGACACGGCGACGAACACGACGCTTGAGACCGGGACGATCCGGCCGGGCCTCAACGAGCTGCCGCTTACAGACGGCTTCGCGATCACGATCGACGCCCCGGCCGCCATCGCCGTCCCCGACACGTCGGTCACGTTCACCGCCGGTGACGGCGGCACCTACGTCCCGGTCGTCCTGCCGGGCACGGCCTCGCCCGTCGTCGCGCCGAGCCGCTACGTGCCCTTCCCGTACGACTTCGAGATCCGCTGGGCTCCGGCCGGCACGTTCCCGCAGACGAGCCTCGTGCTCGCCTTCGGGCAGCGCGCCATCCCGCTTCCGTTCGAGGTCTGGAACACGACGCTGGACCGCCGCCAGGAGGTGATCCTCGTCGAGGACAACCCGGACCTGCGCAACCAGATGTGGGACCCCGGCGACCTGATCATCCTCGTCGACGGCCTCACGCCGGGCACCACGCCGACGCAGGCCAACGGCGCATGGCGCGCCGGCTGGGCCATCCGCCTCCTGCCGCCCGACGCGGGCGTGCCGCTGCGCGCGCCCGCCCCCGGTGCCGTCCTGTCGTTCGGCCCGACGAAGCCGTTCGCGACGGGCGACTACGTCGAGTTCGCGTTCACCGCGCCGGGCTTCGACGCCGAGACAGCGCGCGCGGGGCTCGGCGAGGTCTACGTCGTCCCCAACCCGTACGTCGCGACGAGCCTCTTCGAGGCCGCCAACCCGTACCTCGTCGGGCGCGGCGAGCGCGAGATCGTGTTCATGGGCCTGCCGCCGCAGTGCACGATCCGGATCTACACCGTCACCGGCGACCTCGTGCAGACGCTCACCCACGACTCGACCGTCGACGACGGGCAGGAGCCGTGGAATCTGGTCTCCCGAGATGGGATGGACGTCGCCTACGGGGTCTACCTCTTCCACGTCGACGCCCCGGGCGTCGGCACGTCCGTGGGGCGCTTCGCCCTCATCAAGTAGCCCCATGAAAGCACTCCTTCTCGCAGCGCTCGGCATGGGGCTCGCCGTTCCCGCGGCCGCCCAGTCGGTCTCGCGCTCGGGCACGACCGCGGGCGCCTTTCTCCAGATGGGCGTCGGGCCGCGTGCCGAGGCCCTCGGCGGTGCCGTCACGGCGGGCGTCTCGGACGCGACGGCGCTGTACTGGAACCCCGCCGGCCTCGCCCAGATGACGACCGGCGAGGCTGTCTCGGCGCACTCGGACCGCTTCGGCGACCTCACCCACGACTATGTCGGCGTGGCCGTCCCGCTGTGGGGCGGCGTCGCTGGGGCCTCTGTGACGCGCCTCGGCGTGCCGGCCCAGGAGGTCCGGACCGAGCTCGACCAGGACGGCACGGGCGAGACCTTCGACGCGTCCAGCCTCGCGCTCGGCCTCACGTACGGCCGCGCCATCACGGACCGGTTCTCGCTCGGCGGGACTGTCAAGCTCGTCCAGGAGCGCATCTGGCACTCGTCCGCCTCGGCCGTGGCGGTCGACCTCGGGACGCAGTTCCGGACCGACTTTTTCGGTGGGCTCACGATCGGCGCGCAGCTGTCCAACTTCGGGACGGACATGCGCCTCGACGGCCGCGACCTCCGCACGAGCGTTGACCCGGCGCCGGGCCAGGACGGCAACAACGGGCAGATCCCGGCCGACTACGCGCTCGACGCGTGGAGCCTGCCGCTCGACTTCAAGCTCGGCGTCGTCGCCCGCCCAGTCCGCTCGGCCCTGAACCAGCTCACCATCGCCGTCGACGCGCTCCACCCGTCGACGAACTACGAGAGCCTCAACGTGGGCGCCGAGTACGGCTTCCGCGAGCGCTTCTTCCTCCGGGGCGGTTTCCAGGGCCTCTTTCTCGACGAGTCCGAGGGCGGCCTGTCGCTGGGCGTCGGCGTGCACCAGCCGCTGCCGTACCCCGACGGGATGGCCAAGCTGGACGTCGCCTACCGCGACGCGGGCCGCCTCGGGCGCATCCAGACCATCGGCCTCAGCATCACCTTCTAGCGTGCGCCTCGCCTCTATCCTGCTCGCCGTCGTTGCCTCGGGCGCCCTCGCGGCGTGCGGCGGCGGCGAGCGCGCGGCCGAGGCCGACGGCGGGGCGGTCCGCCTCGTCTACTGGACGAGCCAGAACCCGCAGGAGCGGACGGTCGCCGACACACTCGTCGCCCGGTGGAACCGCCTGCGCCCGGACGTCCAAGTGACGGTCCAGCCTATCCCGGCCGGGCAGTCGTCCGAAGAGGTTCTGCTCGCCTCCATCGTCGCCGGCACGACGCCCGACATCTGTTCGAACATCGCGCCGAGCGCGCTCCACGACATGGTCCGCGCGGGCGGCCTCGTGCCGCTGGACCGGCTGCCGGGCTTCGACAGCCTCATGACGTCGCGCGTGCCGCCCGAGCTGGCCGAGCGCTTCCGCTCGCCGGACGGCCGCTTCTACCAACTGCCGTGGAAGACGAACCCGATCCTGATGATGGTCAACCCGGCGATGCTCCGCGCCGCGGGCGTGGCGCGCGTCCCGCGGACCTACTCGGAGTATCTGGCGGCCGCCGCCCGCGTCACGGCCGACACGGACGGGGACGGCCGGACCGACCGCTGGATGGGCGCCCGCGACATCCGCCCGATCTGGTGGCAGCGGACGTTCGACGTCTTCCCGCTCTACATCGCCGCCTCGGGCGGCCGGACGCTCTTCGACGAGTCGGGTGCGCTCGCCATCGACACGACGGCCATGGCGGACGTGCTGGGCTTTTTCCAGACCCTCTACGTCCGCGGCTACTACCCGCGCTCGACGCTCCAGGGCAACGCCTTCGCCCAGCAGCGCATCGCGACCGAGTTCACAGGTCCGTGGACCGTCGGCTGGCTCAGTGAGAACGCGCCCGAGGTGCCCGTCGACTTTGCGCCGGTGCCGGTCCCGGATGCCATGCCTCGCACCGCGGCCCCGCCGCCGACCTACGGCGACTACAAGAACATCGCCCTCTTCGCCACGACGCGGCACCCGCGCGAGGCGTGGGCTTTCGCGCAATACCTGGTCTCGCCCGAGGCCGACCGCATCCTCCTCGAGACGACGCGCCAGATCCCGATCCGGACGGGCCTCCTCGCCGACCCGCTCCTGGCGCCGTTCTTCACGGCCAACCCGACCATGCGCCGCTTCGCCGAGCAGGCCGTCGCCACGCGCGGCGTGGACGCCGTGCCGAATCTGCCCGAGACGCTCGACGCCGTCGCGCAGGGCTACGAGCGCGCGGTCTACGGCGTCGAGACGCCGCGCGCGGCCGTCGCGAGCATCGCCGACCGCATCGGGGTCCTGCAAGCATGGGCGCGCTGATGGACACCACCGAGACCCTTGCTGCGGCAACCCAGCCCGTCGCACAGCCGGCGACCGACCGCCCGGCGGTGCCTGCTCGCGCCGTCGCGCCACCCGTTCCCCGGCGGGCGCGCTCGAACTGGCGCGGCGCGGCCTTCGCCGCGCCGTACCTCGCGCACCTCGCGCTGTTTTTCGGATACCCGCTCGTCTTCGCCATCGTCCTC
>DASVSE010000398.1:0-10585 GCA_036388235.1 Rubricoccaceae bacterium
CGCAGCGGCAGCTCGGGCCAGACTACGACGTCGCCACCCACTTTACGCCGAGCTACAACCCGTGGGACCAGCGGCTGTGCATGGCGCCGGACGGTGACCTGTTCGCGGCCATCCGCTCCGGCCGCGCGGAGGTCATGACCGACCACATCGAGGCGTTTACCGAGACGGGTATCCGGCTCCGCTCGGGCACCCATCTCGACGCCGACCTCGTCGTGACGGCGACCGGGCTGACGCTGCGCCTGATGAGCGGGCTCGACCTCGTGGTGGACGGGCAGCCCGTTGATCTCGCGCAGGCAACGGCGTACAAGGGCGCGATGTACAGCGACGTCCCAAACCTCGCCTCCGCCCTCGGCTACACGAACGCCTCGTGGACACTGAAGTGCGATCTCACTGCCCAGTACGTCTGCCGCCTCCTGAACCACATGGAGCGGCGAGGCTACGCGCAGGTGACGCCCAGACAGCGGGACTCGGAGGCCGCGTCCGAGCCAATCCTCGACTTCTCGTCCGGCTACGTTCAGCGGGCGCTGGACCGGCTCCCGAAGCAGGGCGCGGCGCGTCCGTGGCGGCTCCGTCAGAACTACGCGCTCGACCTGCTCGACCTCCGGTACAGCGCGCTCGACGACGGGGTGCTGGAGTTCGAGCCGGCCCAGAAACGTCCCTGACGGCCTCTTCAAACCGATAGTCCCGAGATGAGCTCGACGATGAACCTCAAAGGCCGTACGGCCCTCGTGACCGGCGCGGCGAGCGGGATCGGGCGCGCGGTCGCCGTCTCGCTCGCCCGCCGTGGGTGCGCCCTCGCCCTCGTGGATCTCAACGCGGCCGGTCTCGCCGAGACCGCTACCCTCGTCCGTCCGTACGGCGTCGAGACTAGCGTGCACCGGCTCGACGTCGGCGACCGTGACGCCGTGGCAGCTCTTCCCGACGCGGTGATGGCCGAGCACGCAGGCGTGGACGTGCTCGTCAACAATGCCGGTGTTGCTCTCGGAGGGGCGTTCGAGGAGGTAGACGAGGCCGACTTTGAGTGGCTCTTCGGCATCAATTTCTGGGGCGTCGTGCGCATGACGCGCGCATTTCTTCCCCTTCTCCGGGCGAGCAGTGAGGCACGCTTGGTCAACGTGTCTAGCATTTACGGGATCATCGCCCCGGCGGGGCAGACGGCATATGCGGCGAGCAAGTTTGCTGTCCGTGGGTTCTCGATGGCGCTCCGCCACGAACTGGAGGGGTCGACGGTCGGCGTCACCGTCGTCCACCCTGGCGGGGTCGCGACGGCGATCGCAGACGCCGCCCGCGTACCGAAGGGAACGTCGGTGGAGGACGCTGCTCGTGGACGTGCACGGGCCAACCGGCTTCTGACGCTCGCGCCGGAGGTCGCCGGAGAAACCATCGTGCGGGGCATTGAGCGTCGGCAGGCCCGCGTGCTCATCGGGTCGGACGCGAAGGCCGCCGCCGTCATCGAGCGTCTGATGCCCGTCACCTACTGGGCGCTCATCCGGCAACGGATGGGCCGCTGAGACCCGCCGACTCGCACCCAATGAAGCGATCCACCGCCGTCCTCGGCACCGGAGCCCTCGCCGGTCTCACCGGCGCCGGGCTCGCCCTCTTTACGGCCCGCATCGCCCGTCGGGTCGATCGAGCTCTGCCCCCACAGGGCCAGTTTCTCGACGTTGGCGGCGCCCGGCTTCACTACATCGACGAAGGGAGCGGCCCGCCGGTCGTCCTCATCAACGGGCTCGGCGGGCACGCCCGCAACTTCACGCACTCCCTCGTGGCCCGCCTCTCAGGCGCGTTCCGGGTCGTCGTCGTGGAGCGCCCCGGCTCGGGCCACTCGATGCGCCCGCGCGGGGCCTCGGCGGCCCTCGGCGCCCAGGCCGACACTGTCGCCGAGTTCATCCGGAAGCTCGGGCTGGAGCGGCCTCTCGTCGTGGGGCACTCGCTCGGCGGTGCCGTCGCCCTCACGCTCGCCGTTCGCCACCCCGACCTCGTCGGGGGCCTCGCCCTCGTCTCGCCGCTCACGCACGTGCAGGAAACCGTGCCCGACGTGTTCCGGCTCATGGCGATCCGCTCCCCGCGCCTCCGGCGCTTGGCTGCGTGGACCGTCGCAACACCGGGTGCGCTTCTCCGCCGGGAGGCGGTGCTCGGCACGCTGTTCGGGCCAGAGCCTGTCCCGACCGACTATGCGACAGCGGGCGGCGGCCCGCTCGGCCTCCGTCCAGCTGCGTTTTATGGGGCCTCAACCGACCTCATGTCGGTCAACGACGGACTCGCAGAGATCATCGACCAATACGGGTCTATTGGCGTTCCTGTCGGTGTCCTGTACGGCACGGGCGACCAGGTGCTCGACCATGCCGTCCATGGCATCGCCGTGGCAGAGAAGATCCCGGACCTTCAACTCGAACTCGTCGAGGGGGGACATATGCTTCCGCTGACCGCGCCTGCCCAAGTGGCCGCGTTCATCACCAGCGTGGCGCAGCGCATGTCGGCCGCCTCGGCCCCGAGCGCTGAGCTGCGCTCAGGCTGACCTCCGGCGCTCTCCCCCGCCCCGTCTCCACCCACGTCCGCCATCTCCGAACGGTCCCGATGAAGGTCGCCACCTACAACGTCAACGGGATCAACGCCCGTCTCCCGGTCCTTCTCCGCTGGCTGGACGAGACGGCACCAGACGTCGTGTGCCTGCAGGAGCTGAAGTCCCCACACGAGAAGATCCCCGAGGATGCCATCCGCGACGCTGGCTACGGGGCCGCCTGGCACGGCCAGAAAAGCTGGAACGGCGTCGCCATCCTCGTCCGGGGCGGCGAGCCCGAAGACGTGGTCCGCGACCTGCCCGGAGACCCGGACGACGCGCAGAGCCGATACATCGAGGCAACCGTCCGTGGCGTCCGTGTCGCGTCGCTCTACCTGCCCAACGGCAACCCGCGCCCCGGGCCAAAGTTCGACTACAAGCTCCGCTGGTTCGACCGCTTGGCCGCGCGAGCCGCCGAACTGCTCGCTGGCGGAGACCCGGTCGTCCTCGCCGGCGACTACAACGTCATCCCGACCGACCTCGACGTCTACAACCCCGCCCGGTGGACCGAGGATGCCCTCTTCCGCCCCGAAGTCCGCGAGGCCTTCCACCGGCTCGTCGGCTCGGGCTGGACCGACGCTCTACGGACCGTTCATGCCGATGAGCGGGTCTACACGTTCTACGACTACTTCCGGAGCTCGCTCGCCCGGGGCGCGGGGCTTCGGATCGACCACCTGCTCCTGAGCCCGGCGCTCGCCCCTCGGCTCGCCGGCGCCGGCGTGGACCTCGACGCGCGGCGATGGGAAAAGTCGAGCGACCACGTTCCGACGTGGATCGAGCTGTCCGACGCGCCAGAGGCTGCCCCGACTGAGTAAGGCGATGCGCATCCTCCGAGTAGATCCCGTCGGGCGCGGGCCGTCTACGAACCGCTTCGCTCGCAATCGGGACATGCGAGGTAGCGCGCCGGAACGGCGGCAGTGAGCCAGACCCCGTTCTCGGAGCGGAAGAACGGGTGGCCCTCCCGGTGCATCCGCCCGGCCGCGACGTGGAGGACGACAGGCTGGCCGTGCCGCCGGCCGACCGCCTCAGCCGTCTGCTCGTCCGCGGAGAGGTGGACGTAGACGCGCTGGCCGGCATGAATCCCCCGCTCCAGAATCGACGGGACCGCCCGGGCCGCTGTCCCGTGGTAGAGCGTCGCCGGGGGCTCCAGCGGCTCAAGCCCGAGATCGACCGGGACCGAGTGCCCCTGGTTGGCCCGAATGCGAGCGCCATCGGCGCTGAGGGCGAACCGTCGCTTGTCGTTCTCAGCGACGACCTCCTCAAGCGTCGCCCGGTCGAGCGGGACGCCCGTCTGCCGGGACGCGGCGACCAGGTCGTCGACGCTGACCCACCCGCCCTCATCGAGTGTGAGCCCGACCCGGCCCGGATCGTGCCGGAGGACGAGGCTCAGGAACCGGCTGACGCGGACAAGGGAGGGGGCCATGCGAGACGGCTCAGCGGTTTCGACGGCCCTCGTCAGGGGGTGACCTGCCACATGGGTCCGCTGGAACCTGAGCGACTTGGGTCGTGAGATGGGCAGCGATCTACTTACGCCAGGCTTCGAAGGACGCGGTCGTTGAGCCGGTGCTCACCTGCGAAGGAAACCACGCGGTGGGGCAGGCCGGCGGCCGTCATCCGGCGCTCCTGTTCCAGCACGCGGGCGGGCGTCGCGATGCCGTCGCGGTCGCCAGCGACCAGAGCCAAATCCGCAGCCGAGAGCCAACCTGCCTCGGCTGTCAGGTCGAGGTCGTGGGGCAGGCCGCCGCCCCACAGCACGAGGCGCCGGACGCGCTCCGCGCGGCCTCGCATCAGGGGGCTCTGCGCAATCCACCGCGTCACCGTCGCCGTGCCCTGGCTGAAGCCGAACCCGACGACGGGGACGCTCTGAACCTCTGCCTCGGCGCGCGCACAGACGGCCACAAACACGTCGTCGAGGTAGCGGTTGGTGTCTGCGATATCGGCCTCCCGGGCATCGCGCGTGGCCCACGACGCCCCGACGCGCTCGTACCGCCCTCCGTCGCCGCCGTCGAGGTAGAAGCGGCTCAGGCCTTCTGGCACGATGACCAGACGGCCCGGTGCCTCGACCGCACGGAAGTGGCGCGCGAAGTAAGCTGCAAGCTGGCCGTACCCGTGGCACGCCATCCAGACCTCGCGCACGGGTCCGTCTTCAGGCCCGAGAACCACGTAGCGGGCCGTCTTGACAGCGGCAATATGGCGAACGGTCATCGGCAGAAAGGGAATCAGACGGGTGAACCCGCATCGGCGCGCCGGGTTTACCCGTCTCTCCAACGTTCTCAGGATGGCCGACGCCCTGCCGCGCTACCGCAAGCCCAACCTTCCGACCAAGACGTGTGCGGTCTGCGGGAGGCCGTTCGCGTGGCGCAAAAAGTGGGAACGCGACTGGGAGCACGTCACGACGTGCTCCGAGCGGTGCCGGCGTGCGCGCCGCGCGGGGTCTACTCCTCCCGCGTGACGAACGTCTCCACGTCTCGCGGAAGCGGCCGGCGGATCGGGTACACCTGTGCCCGCGCCTGGAAGCCTTCCACGTCGGTCGACTGGACGAGAATCTGGCTGGTGCTGGCCGAGCCGCTCCGGTTGGCGATCGTCAGCACGACACCGCCACCTTCGTTGCGCGCCGACTCGGTCGCGACGCCGCGGCCCGAGTAGTACCGCGTAATGGCGTCGATGACCGTCTGTGCCGGGGTGTTGAAGTACGTCCACTCGGTCGCGTCGGGCCGGCCGTAGGCGTCGTCGAAGGTGACGCCACGGGCGCAGCCGGAGAGGCTAGTGGCCCCAAGGGCAGCCGTCGCGAGGAGGGCGAGGAGAGTGAACGTGCGCATCGGATGGGTGAGAGGTGGACGGATGCAACGCGTGCCCGTCGAATCCGGTGCCCACCGGCGCGGGGCAGGATTTGCCCGCCTTCAGGCTAGGGCGCGTACCGGGACCGAGGGCGCCAGGCGGGCCACTACGCCTCTTGCTCGGCGTACTGGAGTTCGTACAGCCGGCGGTACAAGCCGTCCGCGGTCAGCAGTTGCTGGTGCGAGCCGCGCTCGCGCACGACGCCCTTGTGGAGCACGAGAATCTGCTCGGCGTGCTGGATCGTCGACAGGCGGTGCGCGACAACGACGGCCGTCCGGCCCTCCATGAGCACGTCGACGGCGTGCTGGACGGCCTCCTCGGTCTCCGTGTCCACGCTCGACGTCGCCTCGTCGAGGACGAGCACGGCGGGATCGACGAGCAGCGTCCGTACGAATGAGAGCAGTTGCCGCTGCCCGAGCGAGAGCGCCCCGCCCCGCTCGCCGACCTCGGACGCATAGCCCTGGGGCATGCGCTCGATAAAGCGGTCCGCCCCGACGAGCGCTGCCGCACGCTCGACGCGGTCGTGCGGTACGTCGGTCCGGCCGAGCGTGACGTTCTCCTCGACCGAGCCCGAGAACAGAAACACGTCCTGGAGGACGAGCCCGATCTGGCGCCGCAACTCGTCCGGCGGCAGACTGCGCACGTCGATGCCGTCGAGCAGGATGCGGCCGCGCTGAGGCTCGTAGAAGCGCAGCAGGAGCGACAGGATGGTCGTCTTGCCGGAGCCCGTCGCGCCGACGAGCGCCAGCGTCTGGCCGGGCTCGGCCACGAACGAGACGTCCCGAAGCACCCACTCGGGTTCGGGGGCGCCGTCCCCTGCAGCCTCACCGGTGCCGTGTTGATCGGGTGCGGGCTCGCCGTAGGCAAACCACACGTTCTCGAACACGATGCGGCCCTGTGCCCTCCCGCCGGGCAGGTGAAGCGGCTCGGCCGCGACGGGAAGCGACTGGTCGTCGTCGAGCAGGTCGAAGACGCGCTCGGACGCGGCGAACGCGGCCTGAACGGCGTTGAGCTGGTCCGAGAGGTTGCGGACGGGCTCGAAGAACATCCGCACGTACTGCACGAACGCGACGAGCGTCCCGACCGTGAGCGCGTCGCGCATCGCCTCGGTCCCGCCGAACCACAGGACCGCCGCGAGCGCGATGGCGGCGATAAAATCCACGACCGGGAAGAAGGCCGCGAAGTAGTACACCGTCTGGATCTGCGCGTCGCGGTGGTCGCGGTTGATGGCCTCGAAGCGGCGCTGCTCCTCGGGTTCGCGGCCGAAGATCTGGACGACCGACATGCCCGTCACGTGCTCCTGCAGGAACGCGTTCATCCGGGCGACCTGCGTCCGCGTCTCGCGGTAGGCACCGCGCATCTTGCGCCGGAAGATCTCGGTCGCGACCAGCATCGGCGGCAGGCTCGCGAGCGCGACGAGGCCGAGCTCAAGGTCCAGCGAGAGCATGAACCCGGCGATAAAGAGGATCCGCGCGAGGTCCCCGAGCATCGAGACCGCGCCCGACGAGAGCAGGTCCGCGAGGGCCTCGATGTCGCTCGTCGCGCGCGTGATGAGCGTCCCGATAGGCGTTCGGTCGAAAAACGCGAGGCGCTGGTGCTCGATGTGGCGCACGATGCGCGCCCGGAGGTCGAAGAGCGCGTTCTGCCCGATCCACTGCGTGAGGTAGGTCAGCCCGAACGACAGCACGCCTTCAAGGACGAGCACGACGGCAAGCACGCCGACGATGCGCAGCAGGCCTGGCACGTCGCCCGTCGCGACGTGGTCGTCGATGGCGACCTGGACGAGGCGCGGACGCAGCGGCCCGAGCGCGGCCGTCGCGACGGTCAGCACGAGCGCCGCGCCGACGTAAATGCGGTACGGCCACAGAATGCGCCCGAGGCGACGGGCGAGCCGGCGGTCGGACTGGAGGGGCGGAGCGTCAGGCACGAGGCGTCACGGGCGTGGAAGAGACATCGGACCGCGACGTGCCGACCGAGTAGACCTGCAGCTCCACGGCGGCGTCGCTCGCCGGAAACACCTCGCGCGCCTCGGCGACGAGGTGCGACACATCGCCGTACCGGGCCGAAAAGTGCGTCATCAGCAGACGACGCGCGCCCGCCTCACGGGCGACGCCGGCCGCCTCGCGGGCCGTCGAGTGGCCGACCTCGGCCGCCCGCGCCGCGAACGCGTCTCCGAACGTCGCCTCGTGAATCAGCAGGTCCGCGCCGCGTGCCAGCTCGACGCCTTCTGTGCAGGGGACCGTGTCGAGGACATAGGCGACGCTCGCGCCTGGCCGCGGTGGCCCGAGTAGGCCGTCTGGTGGGACGACCGTTCCATCGGTCAGGACCGCGGGCTCGCCGCGCTTGATGGCTTCGAACTCGGCCCCGCGCGTCAGACCCGCGGCCCGTGCTGCGTCGCCATCCACCGAGCCCGGGCGCATCTTTTCGCTGATCCGGTAGCCGGCGCAAAAGATGCGATGCTCGATGGGCCGTGCTTCGATCGTCACCGCATCGTCCTCGTAGACGATGGCATGCGTGAAGCCCTCAGCGAGCCCGACATGGTGAACCGGGAACGGCGCATCGCCTGCGCCCGGCATCGCATCAAGCATCGCACGCAGCGGGTCCGGCCCCACAACCGTCAGCGGGCGCGTCCGCCCGAGGAGTGCGAGCGTCGTGATGAGTCCCGGCAGCCCGTACACGTGGTCACCGTGGAGGTGCGTGATGCAGACGGCGTCGAGGCGGTCGCCGCCGAGGTGCGCCTCCATCAACCGCCGCTGCGTGCCCTCGCCGCAGTCGAACAGCACGACGCGACCGTCGCGACGGACGGCGGTCGCGGAGAGATGGCGAGAGGCGGTCGGGAGGGCAGAGCCCGTCCCGAGCGGGACGACGTCGAACACGGATCGGGGGCGCGGACCGGGGGTACTCGCCCGTGCGTCGCCGGGTTCTACACCTCGACGAGGTCCACGCGCGAGGACACGAGGCGCTTCTCGATGAGGGCGGGCCAGTAGGCGACGACCTCGGACGCCCGGGGCCGGCCGCCGGCGAAGCCCGTCACGGCGCTCGGTCCTGTGAGGATCAGCGGCGCAATCTCGCGGCCGAACGCATCGACGGCCGCGCGGTCGGTCCCGCGGACCGACACACGAAGCTGGACTTCGTCGAGGTCCGACTCGCGGTCGGCATCGGGCTCGGTCTGTTCGGAAAGGGCATTCAGGCCGATGATCTCCGCCCGGTACTCGTCGAAGACGAGATCGAGGGCGTCGAGGCGGTCCTTGAGAATCTCGGCTGCCTTACGCGCCTTGGCAGCCGCATCGGGCCACGCGTAAACGAGTGTCGACGTCGCCTTCCAGCCGTCCGAGTAGGCGCCTGAGACTTTCAGGAAGGGCGTCGCGGGTTGACCGGTGATGCCTGACACGCGGACGCGGTCGCCGCCCTCGTCCTCCAGCTGGATCGACGTGAAGTCGGCGATGCAGTCGGGCGTGATGTAGTCGGCCGGGTCGCCGATCTCGTAGAGGAGTTGCTCGGCAACGGTCCCGCGCGAGACCATCCCGCCTGTCCCGGCGTGCTTCGTCACGACGAATGAGCCGTCGGCATTCGCCTCGACAATGGGAAATCCGACCTGGGCGAGGTTCGGCACCGCGTGCCAGTCGGTAAAGTTGCCGCCCGACGACTGCGCGCCGCATTCGAGAATGTGCCCGGCAACCGTCCCGGCCGCCATCTTGTCCCAGTCGTCCCACGCCCAGCCAAACTTATGGACGAGCGGCGCGAGCGTGAGCCCCGTGTCGGTCGTGCGCCCCGTCACGACGATGTCTGCGCCTTGGGCAAGCGCCTCGGCGATGGGCTGTGCGCCGAGGTAAGCGTTGGCCGAGACGACGTGATCGCGGAAGCCGGCCAGACCTTCGCCAGTCTCCATGTGCTTCAGTTCCGCGCCACCGGCGAGCAGATCATCTAGTGCGGGCAGCAGGTCGTCACCCGTCACGACGGCGATTTTGAGCCCGGTCACCCCACGTTTATGCGCGCCCTCGGCGATGGCCTGCGCGCACGCTTCGGGGTTCACGCCGCCGGCGTTGGAGATAATCTTGAACCGCTTCTCGACCACATCCGGCGCCAGTTCGACGACCACATCGACAAAGTCGCGGGCATAGCCGAGGCGCGCGTCGCGCAGCTTCTGCTTCTGCATGATGGACATCGTGACCTCGGCGAGGTAGTCCATCACGAGCACGTCGATGGGGCCGTTCCGCGCCTGGTCGATGGGTGCGCGGGCGAGGTCGCCCCAGAAGCCCTGCCCGGAGGCGATGCGGAACGGTGCGGAGTCGGACATGCGGGTGGGGAGAAGCGCTTCCAGAAAGCTAACCCCGCCCTGCTGCCCGCCGGTACGGCCGCTCGGACACGAGGACTTGGCCGGCAGCCCGGTTGGCGTGCAGGGCTCGCCGGGTTGGGGGCGTTTCCCCCGATTGAGGGATGGTGAGTTGCCAGCGGGAAACCTAAGATCGGGCCTCACACCCGCCCCTCGTCCTATGCGTCCCCTCGCACTCTTACTCGTGATCGTGGCCCTGTCGGGCTGCGCGGGCCTGCTCACCGGTGGTCCGCTCATCCGCAACGACGGCGACCCGACCGGCGTGATCGTGGTCGCCAATGAGTCGGGCGAGACGGTTTCGTCGGTGCTGATCTCGCACTGCAGCGTGAGCTCGTACGGGCTCAACCGGCTTCCGCGCGGGACCGAAATCGCTCCGGGGCAGGCGTACGAGTTCACGGTCTCGGCCGGGTGCTGGGACGTTCTCGCCGGGAACGCCGGGGCGGAGGCACGTCAGCGGATGGACGTCCCGGCAGGCAGCGGGGTCCGCTACACCGTCTACTGACCGGGGATCTACACTCCGGTCACGGGAGCGCGGAGAGGCTTTCGGCGCCGAGAATCGCCTCGGCAAGGGCGCCGGTCTCGGTCGGGCTCGCGCCGCTGTTGCTGAGCGAGATGACGGTCAGGCCCGTCGCGAGGACGCGGCTCATGCGTGACTTGAACGGGCCGCTGGAGCCACTGTGCCACACGACGGTCTCGTCGCGTCCGCCGAGTGTCAGCGTCCGGACGCGGCCGCCATAGGCATACGTCTCCTCGGGCACATAGACCGTGTCGAGCGCGCGCCGCGAGGCGTCTGAGAGGATGCCCGGAGCGCGCTGGCCGTCGCCGTAGAGGGCGTTCAGGAGCGCGAGCAGGTC
>DASVSE010000399.1:0-2849 GCA_036388235.1 Rubricoccaceae bacterium
GCAACAAGTGACCCCGCAACGACGACGACCAAGTCGCCGGGAATCGGCGGGATCACGTTCTCTCCCCACGCAACGGTGAACAGAACCGCATAGATGCCAGCCGGTGGCAGCGACCGCAGCCACACTAGAAAGGCTTCCGCCCACTCGGTCACGGGGCGTCCCAGATGAGCGCAACCGCGTGGGCCGATGCGCCCTCGCTCGTCCCGACAAACCCCATTCCTTCCCCAGTCGTCGCCTTGACCGACACGCGACCCGTCTCGACCCCGAGGCCTGCGGCGAGCCGCTCGCGCATCGCGTCGATGTATGGCCGCAGTTTGGGACGCTGCAAACAGACCGTCGCATCGACGTTGCCAACGCGAAAGCCAGCGTCGCCGAGACGCGTGACGACTGTCGACAGCAGATCCAGACTGTCTGCCCCGCGCCACGCCTCGTCGGTGTCGGGGAAGTGCGATCCGATGTCACCAAGGGCTGCCGCCCCGAGAAGCGCGTCGATGACGGCGTGGGTCAGGACGTCTGCGTCGGAATGCCCGTCAAGTCCCAGGTCGGACGGTACGGTCACGCCGCCGAGGATCAGCGGACGCCCTACAACGAGGCGGTGAACGTCGTAGCCGTGGCCGATGCGCATACGGAAGAGCGGATGGAGAGGACGGGCAAGATCGCGATTCCAGTGGACGCCACGGCGCGGCTGTTCGTCGGGAGCCGTGTGGCGGCTCCGCCCTCATGCCACCCAGGCCGGCCACAGCGCCTCGGCGAGCGCCCAATCACCAGGGGTCGTCACCTTGATGTTGCGCGTATCGCCCTCGACGACGTGAACGGGGATTCCAGCGAGCCCGAGCAGGCCCGCCTCGTCCGTCGGCGTTCCGTCACGGCTGGCATGACCGAAGGCATATGCGCGAGCAAGCAGGGTGCGGTGTGCGCCCTGGGGCGTCTGCATCGCCCAGAGGCCATCGCGCTTGACGGTCGGCCCGAAGCGGTCGGCCTGGGCACGCCGGAGCGTGTCCGCCACGCGCGTCGCGGCGGCGGCGGCGCCGTGCGCCCGGACGGCGGCAAGCACCCGCGCGATCAGATCGGCCGAGACGAACGGCCGGACGGCGTCATGGACGAGGACGGTCTCGACGTGCTCCGGCAACGCCTCCAGACCGCGCTCGACGGACGCGGCACGACTCAGGCCGCCGGCGACAACCAACGCCTCGACCTCATACTGGTCGAGAAGGGCACGCACGTCATCGACGCTCGCCTCGGGCGCGACAACGACGACCGCCGCGAGGCCCGGGTGGCGCGCAAACACCCGGGCCGTTTGCACGAGCACCGGCGCATCGCCAAGGAGGCGGAACTGTTTGGGCGTGCCACCGAGGCGCTGTCCGGACCCGCCGGCCGGAAGGATGACGCCGGTGGGCGGCAGAGGAGAAGCAGGAGTCCGCGACATCGGGAGAAGATCGCGCATTCGCACCTCCGCTCGCCCCTACACCACCAGCATCGCGTCACCGAATGAGAACAGCCGGTACTCGTGGCGGATGGCCTCTTCGTAGGCGTGCCGCACGAGATCGAGCCCTGCGAACGCGGCCACGGTCATCAGCAGCGTCGACCGTGGCCGGTGGAAGTTGGTCAGCAGCCGCTCGGTGACGTGGAAGTCGTAGGGCGGGTAGACAAACTTGTCCGTCCACCCGCGGGCCGGCTTCAGGAGCCGATCCGCCGTAAGGGTGGATTCGAGCGCCCGCACGACGGTCGTCCCGCACGCAGTGACCGTGTGAGCCGGGCTTTCGAGGGCGCGGTTGACCGTCGTGGTGGTCTCGAGCGGCACGCAGTAGCACTCCGAGTCCATGCGGTGCTTGGTGAGGTCCTCCACCTCGACCGCCTCGAACGTGCCGAGTCCCGCGTGGAGCGTGACCGGCGCGACGTGCGTGCCCCGATCGCTGAGCGCCCGCAGCAGACCCGGCGTAAAGTGCAGGCCCGCGTCCGGGGCGACGACGGCGCCGCGCTCGCGCGCGAAGAGCGTCTGGTAGCGAACCCGGTCAGCGGGCTCGACGGGCCGCCGGAGATACGGCGGGATCGGCGTCTCTCCGATGCGGTCGATGAGGGCGTGGAGCTCGTCGGGCGTGCCGTCGAAGATGAAGCGCAGCGTGCGCCCGCGGCTTGTCGTGTTGTCGACGACCTCGGCCGAGAGGCCTTCGGCAAAGTCAAGCCGGTTGCCGACGCGCACCTTGCGGGCCGGGTCTACGACGGCGTCCCACAGCATGTGCGCGGCGTTGAGCTCGCGCAGCAGAAACGCCTCGACGCGCGCGCCGGTCTTTTCCTTCGCGCCGTGGAGGCGCGCCGGAAAGACCATCGTGTCGTTGACGACGAGCACGTCGCCGGGACCGAAGTAGTCGGGCAGATCCGCTACGGTCCGGTGCTCGACGGTTCCAGCCGCCCGGTCGACGATCATCAGGCGAGCGGACTCGCGGGGCTCGGCGGGGTACTGGGCCGTCAGCCCGGTCGGGAACTCGAAGTCGAAATCGCCGAGCCGCAGGGAGTGGTGCAGAAACGACGGAGTGGCAACGTGCATGCGGTCACGGTCAGGAGTCACGGTGGGGCAAACGCGCGGGCAGAAACCGCTCCACGAGAATATAGAGGCATCGCCACACCGTGCAAAGCTTCCGTGAAGGCTACATCACCATGAGATTAAACGCTGCGGGCAGGCGCCACCGTCCCCTCGACCGTCCCGAAGCCGACGCACACGCCGTCTGCTTCTGCCCGTCCGCCGATAACGACCCGGTCGCCGTCGTCGAGAAAGCGCCGTTCCTCGCCGGATGGCAGTGCGACCGGGCGCGTCCCCCGCCACGTGATCTCCAGAAAGGATCCGAAGCTGT
>DASVSE010000400.1:0-4193 GCA_036388235.1 Rubricoccaceae bacterium
GCCGCCGCAGCGGCCGTGAGTGGGACGCGCTCGCCCGTCCGCCGCGTCGTCGGGCTCGCGGTCGTCGCCGTCGTCGCGCCGGCCGCCGCCCTCGCAGCGGCCGGGCTCGCGCGGCAGGCCGTCCTGGATGCGACGATCGGATACACGGACCAGACCGGGCCGGTCCTCGATGGTCTCCTCGTCGTCGTCCTGGGCTCGCTCGCAGCCCTGCTTGCGTCCGCGATCGGTCTCATCGCCGCGTGCGTCGTCGCCGCGTGGGCCGGGCTGGACCGGCCAGGCGTTCGCGGCTGGACCCCGCCGACGGCCATCGCGGTCGCGACGACGGCCGCTGCCGCCTTTGCCCTTGCCGCCCGCGGCGCGCCGGTCCCGACAGGCCCTGTCGTCGCGGTTGCACTCCTCGGCGGCGCCCTCGCCGCAACGCTCGCCGGGCGGCCCGAGCGCTGGGTGTGGCCGCTGACCTTCCGCGGCGCGCTCGTCGGTGCACTCGTGCTTACGCCCGTGCTCTATGGCATGATGCGCGGCGGCCTGGGCGAGCGGACCGATGCTCAACTCGCCGATGCTGCTCAGGCCTTCGCCGACGGCCGCGACAGCCGCGTCGCCTTCGCCGTGGACCAAGTCCTCGCTGAAGCACGCGCCGACGACGCCCTGCGGCCGGCCCTGCTCGCCGCCGTCGCCGCCGCCGACTCGGTCCGCCGCGTCGGCGCGGGCCCGGCGGACTCGTCTCGCGTCGTCCTCGACGACCTCGCGGCCGGCCTGCTCACGAGCTCACTGCTCGGCTCGCTCGCCGATGTTGCCGTCGAGGTGCGCCTCGTTAGCCCCGCCGGCGACACGCTCGGCAGCCACGTCGAGGGCTCACCCGGGGCCGGCGCGCCCGTCCGCAGCGAGCGCAGCAGTGCCGACCCGCTCGGCTACGACGCCATGCGCGCAACCTTCGCCGGCCGGACGGGCGAGAGCTTTATCCGCCGCTCCGAGCCCGTCGCCGGCCGCCGCGGGCTCTCGCGCACGGCGGCCATCGGACCGGTTCTCGGTCCCCGCGCGCCCGGCGACTCGGCCGGTGCGCCCGTCGCGTGGGTCTACCTCCGGACGACGCCGCGCCCGGCGCGCTTCGCGACCGAGACCCCGTTCCCGCGCGTGCTCGCCCCCGCCGGCCTGTTCGGCCTCGACGACGAGTCCCTCGCCTACGCCGAGTACGACGACGGCGTCCTCGTCCGCTCCCGCGGCGACGCCGCCCTCCGGCTGGACTCGACGGTCTACGCGCGCCTCAGCGGGTCGAGCCGCTCGCTCGTCCGGACGGAGCGTCTCGGCGGCGGCCGGCGCCGCGTGTTCTACGTCGGCATCGGCGACGACGCGCAGGATGTCGTGGTCGTGCGCGGGCCGGCCAACGATGGCCTCGACGTGCTGTTCGTCCTGCTGCGGTTGTCTCTCTCGGCGCTCGCGGCCGGTGCGCTCGTCTACGCGCTCGGGCTGGGGATACGGCGTCGAATCGGACTGATTCCGGCCCCGCGGACGCGCTTCCGCGACAAGGTGCTGAGCCGCTTTCTGGCCGTCGGGCTGGCGAGCGTAGCCGTGACGGGTCTCATCGGGCAGCGCGTCATTGAGGAGCAGAACCGGCAGGTCGTCCGCGACGGCCTGCGGCAGCGCCTCGGTCGCGCCGAGGCGGCCTTCAACGGGACAGCTGACGGCGCCGCCACGGGCGGCCCGGCGGCCGCGCCTGCGGCCCGCCTCGACGCCGTCGCGCAGGCGCTCGGCTCGGACGTCCACCTCTACCGCGGTGCAACGCTGGAGGCGTCGAGCCGCCGCCAGCTGGTCCGGCAGCGCCTCATCGAGCCGCGCCTGCCGGCCGCCGTCTACGCCGCCCTGTTTCTCGACGGCGAGCCGTACGCCTTCGCCGAAGACCGCATCGGGACGTTCCGCTACACGACAGGCTACAAGGCCCTTCCGGACTCGCTCGGCCGGCCCGCCGCTGCGCTCGCCGTGCCGACGCTGAGCGAGCAGGCGACAATCGAGGTCGGGCAGGCGCGCATGGTCGCCTACCTCTTCGGCGGGCTGCTCCTGCTGCTCGTCGCCATCGTCGTCCTCGCGATCCTGCTCGCGGGCCAGCTCACGCGGCCGTTCGGGCGCTTGCGCGAGGGCTTGCAGAACGTCGGTGCGGGCGGGACCGAGGCGCCGATCCCGGTCGAGACGCACGACGAGGTGGGCGAGCTCGTCGAGTCCTTCAACGCGATGCAGTCGCAGCTCGCCGAGTCGCGCCGACGCCTCGCCCTCCAGGAGCGCGAGCTGGCGTGGTCCGAGATGGCGCGGCAGGTCGCGCACGAGATCAAGAACCCGCTCATGCCGATGAAGCTGTCGGTCCAGCACCTCCAGCGCGTCTTCCGCCCCGCGCCCGAGGAGGCCCCGCCCGAGGAGGTCCGCTTCGCGGCTCAGTTCGGGCGCACGACGGACATGCTCATCGACCAGATCGAGACGCTCAACCGCATCGCGTCGGACTTCTCGGCCTTCGCGCGGATGCCCGCCCAGCGCCCCGAACGCCTCGACCTCACCGAGGTCGCCGAGGAAGCCGCGGCCCTCTTCGAAGGCCCGCTCGCCGACGCCGGCCGTGCCCGCCTGACGCTCGACCTCGCCGACGAGCCGCTCTGGGCCACGGCCGACCGCGATGAGCTGCGGCGCGTGTTCGTGAACCTGCTCACGAACGCTCTCCAGGCGATGCCCGACCGCGACCGGCCGGGCGTCATTACGCTCCGGACACGCACGGAGGCTGGGCAGGCCGTCGCCGAGGTGACCGACGATGGCGCAGGAATCCCCGAGGACGTGCAGCCACGCGTGTTTCAGCCGTCCTTCTCGACCAAGTCGAGCGGGATGGGCCTCGGCCTCGCCATCTCAAAGCGCGCCGTCGAGGCGGCCGGCGGCCAGATCGCGTTCGAGACGGCCGAGGGCGAGGGAACGACCTTCACGGTCCGCCTGCCCCTCGCCGGGGACGACCAACTAGCGGACGCCCCCAGCGAGTCGACTGCTACACCGGATCCGCGCCGCCCTTGACGAGGCCGCCGGCATAGCGCTGCATGTGGCCCTCAATAAACCACAGCCCGCGATCGGCGATGTTGGTGATCTCGTCGTAGAGGTTGACGGTCGCCGGGTCGCCGATCTCGTCGGCCTTCTCGTCGGCCTCGCGGATGTGGCGGGCGTACTCGGCCCAGCGGTCGGCGAGTGTCATCAGGAACGACGGGTCGGCGTCGTCCGGTCCGGGCCACGGCGAGATCCCACTCGTCGCAGCCGCCATCCGGACCGTCCCGTGGGCATACCCACCCAGCAGCACGATGCGCTCGGCGACGAGGTCGAGCGGCTCTTCGAGCTTCTCGGCGAGCTCGTCGTAGAGCAGGTGGAGCTGGTAGAAGTCGCGGCCCTTGACATTCCAGTGGGCCTGCTTCGTCTGCGAGTACAGGTCCGACGTGTTGGCGAGCGTCTGGTTGAGGAGCGCGACGAGCTGCTGCCGCGTGTCCTCGTCGAGGTCGATGCGGGTCTTGTACGGAAGCTGGCGTCCCTCGGGGGAATCGTCTGAGAGCGCCGTCTCGCGGGCCGTCTCGGGCGTTTCGGTCGTCGGGGTGCCCGCTTTTGCGGTCGTCTTTTTCGAAGAGGTCTTGGCCATCGGAAAGGGTGGGAGAGAGGAGCGGGTTGAACCGGCGCGGGGCGGCGCTGATCCGCCACGCTCGGTTTTCAACCCGCACGCGTCCCTGCCTTGATCCGGGACGTCCCCTGGCCTACTCTCGGCACTCCCTTCCGGTCACTAGGCCTTGCGACTCTCGCTTTTCGCTCCGCTGCTCGTCGCGCTCGCTGCTGGCCTCACCGCGTGCGACAGCCGCACCGACGACACGCCCGAGGCTGCCCTGACGGCTCGCTACGAGGGCGAGGTGCGGCGCGAGGGCTCACCCGCGCCGCTTCCCGATGCGCTCGCGCTCGCCGACCTCGTCCGCCTGCCGACGGCGCCGGACCGCTTCAACGTCGTCTTCTCGGAGTATCGGACTACCAATGAGGCCGGGGAGACGGTCACGCGCGACGCTCCGGTCTTCCTCGTCGAGGAGCGCCGCGACGGCAGTATCCGGATGCTCCCGGTGGCGCAGCAGCTCCCGGCCGACCCTGACCGCGTCGGGCTGTTCGCCTTCGCGCCGGCCGCCTTCCTCGACAACACGACCAAGGCG
>DASVSE010000401.1:0-1684 GCA_036388235.1 Rubricoccaceae bacterium
GCCGAGCACGACATCGGCCTCGTCATCGTGGACTACCTGCAGCTCATGCACGGCACGTCGCAGACGCAGGGCAACCGCGAGCAGGAGATCGCGCAGATCTCGCGCTCGCTCAAGGGGCTCGCAAAGGAGTTGAACGTGCCCGTCATCGCCCTCGCCCAGCTCTCGCGTGCCGTCGAGACGCGCGGCGGCGACAAGCGGCCCCAACTCTCAGACCTCCGCGAGTCGGGCTCGATCGAGCAGGACGCCGACGTCGTGATGTTTATCTACCGCGCCGAGCGCTACGGCATCACGGTCGACGAGGCGGGCAACTCGACCGAGGGCCTGGGTGAGTTGCTCATCGGCAAGCAGCGTAACGGCCCCATCGGCGACGTCAAGGTGGCCTTCGTGAACCAGTTCGCCCGCTTCGAGAACCTGACGAGCTACGTCGCCTCGGATACGGATGGCGGGTACGGCGAGGTGTACGGGCAGGACGCGTACGGACAGCTTCCACCGGCCGGCTCGGACTTTGGCGACCCCTATGGCGGCCCCCCGCCGCTCGGCCCGCCGCCCGACTTCGGCCCGCCCGACGGCTACGGCCTCCCGCCATCCTCTGCGGACCCTTTCTAGACGCCCGGCCCCATCACGCGTCGAGGGCCGTGTAGGGCGGGACCGCGTCCACGAACGCCCAGCCCGCCTCACTGAGGACGCAGCAGTACCGCACGCGGCCGTTGTCGACGACGAGCACGCGCGCGCCGAGGACGGCGTTGTAGCGCGCGAGCTGGTCGAACGTTGCCTGAGACACGGAGACGCCCGGCGCCTTGCACTCGGCGAGCAGGAGCGCCCGTCCGGCCCGGTCGTACGCGACGGCGTCCGCCCGCCACGTCTTGCCCCCGAATGCGAGCCCCTTCTCGACCGCGAGCAGGCCGACCGGATACCCGAGCGCGATGAGGTCCGCCAGGAGCACCTGCCGGACGCCCTCCTCGGGCGTGAGCGTGACGTATCGGCGCCGGACCGGGTCGAGCACGAGCGTTCGTCCGCCGTCCTCGCGCGTCACGAGCGCGCTCACGACGCCTTTGCCATGCGCCGCACGAGCGCCCGGTGCGCGCCCACCCACAGGTCCGCGTCGCGCGTGACCGTCGCAATGGTGACGTCGGCAAAGTGCGGGACGAGCGCGATAAGGGCCGGTACCACGTCCGCCCACCGCTCGGCCACGACGAGGCGCTCGAGCTCATCTGCCGCGCGCCCGGCCCAGCGGTACTCGTCCCGGAGCGCCTCGGCTTTTTTCCAGTAGTTGCGGTCATCCCACGCCTGCGCCGACCCCTCGATCGTCTCGCCGATCCCGCGCAGGTGGACCGCCAGAAACGCGACGAGGTCTTTCGCCTCGGCGTCGAAGTAGCCCCCGGCGAGCGCGGGGCGCTCGGCGAGCAGGCGGAGGGCCTCGGCGGCCGAGCGGCGGTGGGCGTTGCGGCGCGTGGCCGGCGTGTCGCCCGCGCGAATGACGCGGCTCACGGCAGGGCGCGCTCGGGCGCGCGGCAGGGGTACCCCCGAAAGGTACGGGCACCCTCCCCCGCTTTTCCGAGCACTCCGACTGACTTTCCGGCCAACCCGACCCGTTTTTCAGCCGAGCCGACCGCCTTTTCTATCGATCCGATCCACTTTCCAACCACCCCGACCGACTTTCTGTCCCGTCAGACCACCTGTCTGG
>DASVSE010000402.1:0-1588 GCA_036388235.1 Rubricoccaceae bacterium
GTCGGGCTTCTACGACCGCGCGAGCGGCATCGCCGAGCTCACCGTCGACAGCCGCCTCTGGCAGTGGCCCCACTACCCGCCGACGCCCGAGGTCGCCGCCCTCGTCCGCTTCCTCAACGGCCGCTAGCCCCGGCGCTCTACTCGCCCTGCGCGGCCGGGATGAGCTGAATCTCCTGCCCGGCTGCAGCACCGGGCGTCGAGACCCAGATCGTCCCCAGTTCGGAGCGCGTGATCGCGTCGACCGGGACACGAACCGTGACCGTCTCGGAGAACGAGAGCGTACCGGGCGTCACGTCGAGGCGTTGTGCGAACAGCGTATCACCTACTAGCCCGCCCGACCCAAAGTCGGGCTCGCCACGAAACACGAGCACATCCGCTGACTCGTAGGGACGGCTGCTCTCTCCGACCGCCGTGACCTGGAGCGAATCCCCAGCGACAATCGCGCGCGGAGCGTCCGGCGAGAACCGGAGATAATGCGTGACGGCGTTGCCCCCCGAGTCGCACCCGGAGACGAGCGCGGCGGCAGCGAAAAGGGACAGGCGCAGGCGTGACAGCATGGAGGCGGGACCGGGTGTATGGAAAACAGGGCGTCATAGAGGCGTGCCGAGTGTACGTGGGTCAGCATGTCATCGTGCGACAAAACGCTGTGCCCTGTCGGTGCCCGAGGCTCCAGCCCCTCCACGTCGTTCGGGAACGCATCGGCCCGCCCGAACCCGTACGCGCCGCTGCGCCGTACGCCCGCTCCACGCGCCCGTCGCCGATGCTCACGCAGGTCTCCGCCCCCCCGCCGAGAACGCGCCCGGCGCCTGAACGCGCGGCCCCGGCTCCCATGCCGCCCGACGCGGCCCCGCCCGGCGCCATCCCGACAGCCCGGCCAGCCCGGCGGCGCTTCCGCCTCGTCCGGGCCTACGGCGTGGCCCTTCGGATCGCCCTCAGCTACGCCGCCTTCCACGTTGCCACGCTCGTCCTCGGCCGCGCGTGGGCGACGCGCCACCGCGACGCCCTCCACACACGCAACAGCCGCCGCCTGCGCCGAGCGATCCTGCGCCTGCGCGGCCTGTTCGTCAAGGCCGGCCAGCTCGCGAGCGTCCTCACGACGGTCCTCCCCGAGCCCTTCCGCGTCCAGCTCGACGGCCTCCAGGACCGCGTCCCCGCCGCGCCCTTCGAGGCCGTCCGCGCCCGCATCGCAGAGGAACTCGGCGCCGAGCCCGACGCCCTGTTCGCGAGCTTCGACCGCGCGCCCGTCGCCAGCGCCTCGCTCGCCCAGGTCCACCGCGCGACGTTGCACGACGGCCGGGCCGTCGCGGTCAAGGTCCAGCACGAGGACATCGAGGCCATCGCGGCCCTCGACCTGCGAGCCATCCAGACCATCCTGCGCGTCGTCGGGCGCGTCTTTGGCATCCGCGGCCTGCGCGAGCAGATGCGCCAGATCGAGCTCGTCATCGCCGAGGAGCTGGACTTCGCGCAAGAGGCACGCCACCTCGCGACGGTCTCCGCCCGCCTCGCCGACGTCCGCGGCGTCGCCTTTCCCGAAACGATTGCCGAGCGCTCTGCCCGCCGCGTCCTCACGACGACGTGGCAGGACGGC
>DASVSE010000403.1:0-2226 GCA_036388235.1 Rubricoccaceae bacterium
GCCGGCATACCACGCCCGCGCAAGGTCGAGGTCCGGGACGGCGTAGACGACGGTCGGCAGGGCGTTGAACATTGGGGGAGCGGCAGAGCCTCGAGAATCAGGCAGCGAGGCGCTGCGCGGCGTGGATCCCGAAGATGCGCGGGTGCACGACGCGGCCGACCATATAGGCGCCGTCGGCCGCGGTGGTGAACTCGGCGTCGAGCAGCCCGTGGCCGGCCATCTCGACGACGACGGCGTGGCCGAGGCGCGACGAGTCGCCGGTCTCGGGCCGCAGCCAGCGCGCGGCGAGGCGGTTGATCTCGACCCACGTGAGCTGTCCCTGCGGCGCGGCCGAGGCCGCAGCGAGGATCTCGATGACGAAGTCGGTGGCGTAGGGGAGCGTCTCGGCGAGCGGGATCTGCGACATCGGGGCGTGGCGGCGGGGGGATGCGTGAAGGTCGCGAGAGGGGGTGACACCCCTGTGACGCTCGTCCGCGACCGACCCAGCCTCACACGCTTCGCACCTCTGCCGTCATCCACATCGGTCCTCGGGGGCGCAGCGTCACGGACCCGTGCGGCTCGGGAATCGGACCGGCCGGTCGGAGCCGCCAGCGTCGCGTGAGCGTCGCGAGGACCAGCACGGCCTCGGTCCACGCAAACTGCTCGCCGATGCAGCCGCGGCGGCCGGCGCTGAATGGGATGTAGGCAAACTTGTGCCGCGCGGCCCGCGCCTCGGGCGTGAACCGGCCCGGGTTGAACACGCGTGGGCGCGTCCAGAAGCGCGGGTCTCGGTGCATGAACAGCGGCGAGAACAGGATCGTCGTGCCTCGCGGGACGGGCATTCCGGCGAGGTCCGTTGCCCGCGCCGCCTCGCGCCCGACGGTCCAGGCGGGCGGGCGGAGACGCATCGACTCGGAGACGATGCGCCGTGTGACCGGCAGGGCGGCGAGCGACTCGAACGTCGGGTCGCCTGGGAGCGCGTCAGCCTCGGCATGGAGCTGCGCCTCGGCGCCGGGGTTCTGGGCAAGAAGCGCGAACGTCCACGCGAGCGCGACGGCCGTCGTCTCGTGCCCGGCGAGCAGGAGCGTCATGGCTTCGTCGCGGACCTCGCGGTCGGTCATCGCCTCGCCCGTGTCCTCGTCGCGGGCGTCGAGGAGCATCGACAGCAGGTCGTTGCGGCCTTCCGTTCCCTGTGCGCGGCGCTCGGCGATGAGGCCGTAGACGAGCGCGTCGAGCGTCGCGCGGGCGCGCATCGTCCGGCGGACGGCTGGGCGCGGGATCCACGCGAGCTTGTCGGCGAGCGGAAACTGCGAGCGGTCGAAGCCCGCGAGCGTCTCGGCGAGGGCGTTTGAGACCGTCCCGGCATGTTCGAGGACGTCGGCGCCGAAGAGCGTGCGGCCGGCGATGGCGAGCGCGAGGCGGTTCGTCGCCTCGGTCACGTCGAACGGCACGCCCGGCATCCACCGCTGCGCCTCGGCAATGCTCTGCTCGACCATCGTCGCGGCGTAGCCGCGCAGCTTCTGGTGGTGGAACGCGGGCAGCACGAGGCGCCGCTGCCGCGTGTGGACCGGCACCTCGCTCGTGAGCAGGCCCTGCCCGAGAATCTGGCTCGCGAGGCGGAGCCCACGGGCCTTCGTCACGTCGTCGTTGTTGTCGACCAGGACCGCGCGGACGAGGTCCGGGTGGCGCAGCAGCACGACGCCCGGCCCAACCGGCGAGCGGGCCCACACAGCGTCACCGCCGACGGCGTCGAGGCGGCCGACGCCCGTCAGCAGGTCTCGGGCGAAGGCGACCAGCAGGTCGCCCGGCCGACGCGATTCGTACGTGCGAACGTCGAGCGGGACCGGGCGGGGCGAAAGAGCGGACACGAGCACAGCGGAGTCAGAGACGCCAGTTCGCTCGTGCCCGCACGTCGGTTTCGCAGCAGCGCGGTCTCCCCGCAGACGTCACGACACGCCGGGGACTACCGGCGCCCCTCGGGAAGCTGGCCCTGGCTGTCACGGCTGCCGAAGATCTTGTCGAGCACGTCGGGCCGAAGCAGGAGGGACGAGGCGCCCGCGACGACGAGGTCGCCGAGCAGGCGGCGGGTCGTGCGGAGGCGGAACACGCCGGTCACGACCGCAAGGACCGTCCGAATGGTCGTCTTGGCGACCCCGAACAGCAGCGGGACGATTAGAATGGCGCCGAGGAAGCCGAGGGCGACTTCGAGAAGGGAGCGGGTCGCGGGGTTGGACGAGGCCATCGAAG
>DASVSE010000404.1:0-2413 GCA_036388235.1 Rubricoccaceae bacterium
AAGTCGAGTCCGCCCTGCCGACGCCTCACAAGCGCGTCCGCGTCAGCGTCTTCCTCGACGAGAGCGTTTCGACGCGGCGCGACCGCTCCGTGCCGCTCGCGATGCTCCAGCGCGTGATCAGCTACGACGAGCGCAAGGCCGCGCGCGACTACCAGCGCGCGACGGGCACGCTCCCAGCTGGCTACAACGGACCCGCCGAGTAACGCCCTGCACTCGGCCGCTTTCTCCATTCCGCCTTCCGCTCATGCAGCTTCTCCTCGACAACCTCAGCGCGCTCCTCGTCGCGAGCAGCGTGCTCCTGCTCGGGATCGTCGCCCGGACGGACTCGTCGCAGGTCGCCCTCGAGCAGACGGCGCACTACGCGAGCCGGGCGCAGGTCCAGAGCTTTACGAGCTGGCTCGAAGAGGACCTCACGCAGATCGGCGAGAACTACGGCAGTGGCCAGACGGCCTTCGCCATGCCGACCCAGAGCACGTCCGGCCTCACGCGCGGCATGACGACCGCCTTCCAGTTTCACCGCGACAGCCTCCGGACCGTCTCGGGCATCACGACGACCTACCGCGTCTTTGTCCGTTACCGCTTGGTTTCCCGCGGCACCGTCCGCGTGGACAACGAGCCGTCTCCGGTCCCGCTGTTCGGCGTCGAGCGCGACGAGCAGACGCTCCCCGTGACGACCGACTCGGTCACACCGACGTCAGGCGGGTGGGTGCGCGCCGGCGGCGGGCCGGGCACGCTCTCGCAGTTCGTCATCCTGCCCCACGACCGCGACGGCCAGCCGACGACCGACCTGACGCGAACCGACTTCTTGCGCATCCGCCTGTCCTTCGTGCCGCCCTACGACAACGAACACCGCGAGCTCCACGAGCTCCACTGGGGCACGACCGTCGGCATCCGCCCCTTCTAATAACGCGCGGCATGGGCCGCATCCCGCCGGGCGTCCCGGCTCTGTTCCTCCGTTCGGGCCCGCGCCCGTCTCTCCACGACTCCCATGGGCAAAGCCCTCCTCTTTATCATCGCCGCCATCGGTGCATCGAGCGTCCAGACGCTCGTGCAGGCGAACGGCGTCCAGGGCCGAGCAGCGGTCCAGCAGGCCATCTACGAGAACGACGTCATCGCGACGCAGATCGCGCGCGCGGGCTACAACGTCGCGTACGCGATGATCTACGAGGCGGCGTCGCCGCTCGAAGGCGTCGCGGCCGTCAACAACGCCGCCAACGGCCTCCGCGGGACGTATCTCGGCGGCGAGTACCGGGTCACGGCGAACATGGTCGGCGGGACGACCATCGCGATCCAGTCGCGCGGCTACTACGGCGGCACGTGGCAGGGCGAGCGCTACGTCGGGAAGTACGTGGCCGGGCGCTACTTCGCGCCGAGCGTGCACTTTATCGGCGACGACCGCCAGGAGATCCCGTTCAACCCGGACCCGGCGGACGCGCGCCCGCGCCGCCTCACGGGCCAGTTCATCATGTCCAACGCCGGCTACTGTTCGGCCGTGTTCGTCCAGCGGTACCTCCAGAACACGACGCCCGCGAACCAGCCCGCGCCCGAGATGATGTTCGAGCCCGGCAACACCCGCAACGGCGCCGCCTCCTCGTTCGACCTCGAGGTAATGCCCGGCACGCAGCTCAACTTCTTTATCGGCGTGGACCAGAACTGCTCCATGCGCCCGTCCGGCGCGCAGACCTGGAACGCCATCGCCCGTGAGAACTACGTCGACGCGTTCAACAACGCAGGCCGGAACAACCGGTCGAACGTGACGAACTACCTCGACGACTTCGACTACATCCACAAGGCCCTCGACGTCGACGTGGAGGACCTCGCCAACCTCCGCGAGAGCCCGTGGGCGATGATCGAGCGCCGCCAGGGCACCAACGAGACGTGGCGCATCGGCTGGGAGGACATCCACAACACGTCCTGGCTGACGGGTACGACGCCCGCGACGAGCCTCCGCCTCACCAAGGAGCGCGGCTACAACGGCGCCGGCTGGCAGGACCGCCTCGTGAGCGGCTACCTCCCGTCCACGCTCGAGTACCGGCGCAACCAGCCCGATGGCTACCGCGACCTCTACGACCACGGCTCGATGCCGGACTTCGAGGACCAGGTCATCGAGGTCTCGTTCGCACCGATCAACAACGCGCAGACGGCAACGATCGTGCAACCGGTCCGCCCGACGGTCGCGGCGCCGGCGCTGCCGGCCGGCAACGGCGGCTGCCCGACGGGCAAGACAGCGATGAACCGCCCGTCCGTCCGGCGCCCCGGCGTCGTGAACCGCATCTGCGTCGAGCCCGCCCGCGTGGCGGCCTTCCGGTCCCTCGGCGCGACGACCGTCTGACCCTGTCGTTCCCCCGAGGCCGCCGTCTGGCGGCTTCGGTCGCGAGGCCGGCTCCGTGTGGAGCCGGCCTCGCGCTGTTTG
>DASVSE010000405.1:0-9948 GCA_036388235.1 Rubricoccaceae bacterium
TTGATGTCCGACGCCCCGCTACCGCCCTCCGTCGCACCGTTCGCGAGCACGTTCACGCCCGAGATTCCGGACCTGCTCGCGGCCCTCCGCTGCTCGCTGGCCCTCTCGACCTATCAGGCCGGCCGCGTCGTCCTGTTCTCGCCGCGCGGCGAGGCGCTCGCGCAGCTCAACCGCCGCTTCGATGCCCCGATGGGCTTGGCCGTCTCGGGCTCGGGCGCGAGCCTCCGCTTTGCCGTCGCCACGCGCGACGCGCTCCACACGTTTGCCAATGCGCCCACGCTCGCGGGCACGTACCCGAACCAGCCCGACACCTACGACGCGCTCCTCGTCCCGCGCACGACACACTACACGGGACCGCTCGACCTTCACGACATGGGCTGGGACGCGTCAGGCGCCCTGATTGCGGTCAACACGCGCTTCTCGTGCCTCTGCCGCGTCGATGGCCCGCACGCATTCGAGCCTGTATGGACGCCGCCGTTCGTGACGGCGCTCGACCCGACGGACCGCTGCCACCTCAACGGCCTCGCTTTCGACGCGGCCGGCCACGCATCCGTCGTGAGCGCACTAGGGGCGACCGACACGCCGCGAGGGTGGAGCGATGCCCGCCTCACGGGTGGCCTCCTCATCGACGTGCCCACGGGCGAGACGCTCGCGACGGGCCTCGCCATGCCCCATTCGCCGCGCCTTGTTGACGGTCGCCTGTTCGTGCTTCAGTCGGCGACGGGCGTGCTCAGCGAGGTCGACCGCGCGAGTGGCACCGTGACAGATGTTTGCAACGTCGGTGGCTTCGCGCGTGGGCTCGCCCGCCGCGGCGACTACCTCGTTGTCGGGCTGTCCAAGATCCGCGGGAGGTCAACGTTTGCCGGACTGCCCGTCTCCGACCGCGCCAACAAAGCCGGCGTGGCGCTCGTCCACCTTCCCTCCGGTCGTATCGCCGGGACGATTGGGTTCGAGGCGTCGGCCGAGGAGATTTACGACGTGGCGGTCCTGCCCGAGGTCGTGCGGCCGGGCCTCATCGGCCCCGACCAGGACGTGCGCGGACGCGCGATCCCGGTCGAGGGCGGCGGCTTCTGGGCATTCAGTGCTCCGCCCGAGGTTTAACCACCGGGCCGGGCGTCAGGGCGTCACCTCGACGCCCTTCCAGAACGCAACGTGGCCCGCGATCTCGTGCGCGGCGTCTTTGGGCTCGGGGTAGAACCACGCCGCGTCGCGGTTCTCGCGGCCATCGACCACCACCGTCTTGTAGCTCGCGACGCCCTTCCACGGGCACGTCGTGTGGTGGTCCGAGTCCGCAAAGTGTGCCGCAACGAGCGACTCGGTTGGGAAGTAGTGGTTGCCTTCGACGACGACGGTCGCGTCGCTCTCGGCCAGAATGGCTCCGTTCCAGAGGGCTTTCATTGTGGGATGGGCGTGTGGACAATCTGGACGGGGAACGCGCGGATCGGATCCGCTGGCCGGTGCCCGTATGTTCGCGCCGACCCGCACCCGGCCCGATGCCTTCTCCCCCGCTGCCCCGCCTGACGCCCGCGTTCCTCCGCGCTCAGACAGTCGGCATCGACGCGCTCGTCCCGACGCCCTTTGGTCCACGCCCGCTCGTCTACGCCGACTTTACGGCGTCGGGCCGGCAGCTGGCCTTTGTCGAGGACTACCTCCGGGCCCTGGCTGTGCGCTACGCCAACGCGCATACCGAGGACAGCCTCACCGGCCGGACCGCGACGCGGCTGCTGCACGAGGCCGAGGCGTCAATCAAGCGGTCCGTCGGGGCGGGCCCGGGTGGCAAAGTTGTAAGTGTCGGCGCGGGCTCGACGGCGGCGATCCACAAGCTGCAGGAATTTCTGGGCGTCGCCATCCCCCCCGTTACGCTGCACGCGCTGATGGGCTGGGCGCGGACGGCGCTGGGCGAAGCCGGGGCCGACGCAATCGTCCGCGAAATCGCCGCCCGCCGGCCGGTCGTGTTCGTCGGGCCGTACGAGCACCACTCGAACGAGGTGACGTGGCGCGAGGGCGTCTGCGATGTCGTCGAGGTGGACCTTGCCGCGGACGGCGGGCTCGACCTCAGTCACCTCGACCGTCTCCTCTCCGATCCGGCCTATGTGGGCCGCACGCTCGTCGGGTCGTTCTCGGCCGCCTCGAACGTGACGGGCGTGACATGCGACGTCCATGCAGTGGCCCGGCTGCTCCACGCGCGCGGCGCGCTCGCGTTCGTGGACTACGCCGCTGGCGGCCCGTATTTGCCCATCGACATGAGCGCGTCGGGCGATGCAGCAGCGGCGCTCGACGCCGTGTTTCTCTCGCCCCACAAGTTTCTCGGCGGCCCGGGCTCCTGCGGCCTGCTCGTCTTCCACGAGGACCTCTACCGGACCGACCTCGCGCCATCCGTCGGCGGCGGCGGGACGGTCGATTACGTTGGCCCGAGTGGGCACGACTTTACGGCCGATATTGAGGCGCGTGAGACGGCGGGCACACCAGGCTTCTTCCAGACACTCCGCGCGGCCCTCGCGCTCCAGGTCAAGGACGCGCTCGGGTCCGTAGTCGAGCGCGAGCACGCGTTGCTGGAGCGCGCCTTTGCCGCGTGGGCCGAGACGGGCCGTATCGACGTGCTAGGCCCGGCCGAGCCAGACCGGCGCGTCGGGATCGTGTCGTTCAACGTGACCTGCGGTGCGGCCGGCCGGGTGCTGCACCCGCGCTTTGTGACGGTCCTGCTGAACGACCTTTTCGGCATCCAGAGCCGGGCGGGCTGCTCGTGCGCCGGGCCCTACGGCCACCGCCTGCTCGGCATCACCGGCGACACGGCCGAGCGCTACCGCACGGCGGTCCGCAGCGGCGCCCACGGCGTCAAGCCCGGCTGGTGCCGCGTTGGATTCCACCCGACGATGGACGACGCCGAGGCGGACTACCTCATCTCAGCCGTCGCGTTCGTTGCCCACTCCGGCGAGCGCTTTCTGCCACTCTACACCTTCTCGGTCGAGACGGGCACGTGGACGCACCGCGACGCACCGCCCGACGCCGCCGAGGCGCTCTCGCTCACGGCTGCCCTCGCCGCGCCGCCGCCCGTCCAGATGCCCGTCACCGACGACGTGCGCCACGCCCGCTACGCGACCGCGCTCGCCGACGCCGCATCCCTCGCCGATGCCCTCGCCGACGCGCCCGCTACGGGCTGCCTCGACGACACGCTCGCCGACCTCCAGTTTTTCGCGATGGCCTAGCCGGTCTCCGGCGTGTGCGCCCGACCCGCGCTCACCGGTCTGCCCCCTGTCGGCCCATTGCCGCGCTCCCTCCTGCCACACCCAATGGCCCGAATCAACCGCCGCCGAACGAGGGGCGCGTCCTCGTCTCCCCCGTCGCGCGTCCCGCTCGCGCTGGCGGCTGTCCTGCTCGCCGCGCTCGTCGCCCTCGCCGTGTGGTGGATCCGCCGCCCGTCCGTCCCCACGTTTGACGCCGCGCGCGCCTACGCCGACGTCGAGGCGCAGGTCGCCTTCGGCCCGCGCGTGCCCGGCACCCCCGCCCACGACGCGACGCGCCGCTGGCTCGTCGCGCGGCTCGATTCCCTTGCGCCGCGCGTCGTCGAGATGCCCGTCTCCTTTCCCGACCCGGGCGATTCGAGCCGCGTCTTCCGCGGCACCAACATAGTCGCCTCATTCGCCCCCGAAGCACCGCGCCGCGTGATGCTCTCGGCGCACTGGGACAGCCGGCCCTTCGCTGACGAGGACCCGGACCTGGCCAAGCGCACGCAGCCCGTCCCGGGCGCCAACGACGGCGCCTCGGGCGTCGCCGTCCTGCTGGACGTCGCCCGGATGCTCCGCGACACGCCGCTTCCGGCCGGGACGGGCGTCGACATCGTTCTGTTCGACCTTGAAGACCTCGGTGAACACCCTGACCACGAGCTCGAAGAAGAGGGGCTCGTCGACACGACGCTCGTGCCGTTCGCCATCGGCAGCCGCGAGTTCGTGCGGACGAATCCGGACTACCGTCCGGCGTGGGGCCTGCTGCTCGACATGGTCGGCGACCCGAACCTGCTCATCCCGCAGGAGGGCTACTCGATTCGCTTCGCGCGGCCCGTCGTGGAGCGTATCTGGGCCGCCGCCCGGCGTGTCGGAGCGCCGGCGTTCGCGGACAACCTCGGGCCGGCCATCGAGGACGACCACGTGCCGTTTCTCGCGCAGCGCATCCCGGTCGTGGACCTTATCCACGCCCCGTTCCCGAACACGTGGCACACGACGCAGGACACGCCGGCCAACGTGAGCGCCGAAAGTCTCGGGCAGGTCGGCCGCGTGATCGCCGAGTTGCTCTGGGGGGAGGTGCCGCCCTGACGAAAAGGGCGGCGGTCCACATCGGGTCCTCCGGCGCTCAGCGCCCACCTGTCCGGATCGCGAGGCGGTACGCGCCGCCCTCGCCCTCCTCGTACGTCGTCGCGATGACGCGCCACGTGCCGCTCTCGCCCGCGCGCTGGACGATCTGCGAGTGATCGGTGTCGCCGTCGAAGTCGTCGTTGTCGTACTGCTCACCGGACGGCGAGCGAAGGATGACGTACGTGTCGAAGTCTGGGGACGTGAGATCGACCGTGATCGTCTGGCCCTCGGCTGCCTCGACCGTGTACCCGTCGGCGAATTCGCCCGAGTCCAGCGTCTCGTCGCCGTCTTCGAGCGTCCCGGCATGGGTCTGAGCCCCACCTGCGGCAGCCGGTGCGGACGCTCCGGGCGCGGGTTTGCCAGCGGCTTGGGCGGGCTCCGCGCGCTCCGCAACGGACGCGGCACCGGGCTTGCCGCCTTCGGCGGATCCGGCGACCGGACGGGCCGCCGGTGAATCGTCCTTGGGCGACGACACTTCGTCGGCCTCGTCTTCGGCTCTGGCGGCTGGTTTCCCCCTCAATACGGGTGCGTCCCCGGACGCGTCGGCGGCCTCGGTGCGCCGCTCGGCCGGTGGCGGCTCCGTCGTCACGGTCACGTCCGGGTCGTCGCCACAAGCGGAGAGCGCGACGAGAGCGGCGAGGGCGAGCGTGGAACGGGCAGGCATCGGCAGGCGGGTGGGTGTGCTGGGAGGGTACGCCACACCAGCCGTTCGGCGCACGCCGGGACCCTGCACGGAGTCGCGCGTACGCCACGGCCCGACTCCCGTCTCTCTCAACATGACCCGACAGCGCGCGCTCGTCATCGGCTCCGGCATCGGCGGCATCGCCTGCGCGATGCGCCTCCAGAGCCTCGGCTTCGACACGACCATCCTCGAAAAGTTGGATGCGCCCGGCGGGCGCGCCTATGTCCGCCGCGCCGAGGGCTTCACGTTCGACATGGGCCCGACCGTCCTCACGGTCCCGCACTTTATCGAGGAGCTGTTCTCGCTCGACCGCGACCACGCGCGCCTCGGCGAGCCCGACTTTCCGGCGCACATTCTCGACGAGACGCAGCGCATCACGTCCGGCACGAGCGGCGGCCCGAACACGAGTCGCTATGTCGAGATCGTCCCCATCCTGCCGTTTTACCGCATCTACTTCGACGACGGGACCTACTTCGACTACGACGCCGACCCTGTCCGGCTCCGCGAGCAGATCGCGCGCCTTGCGCCCGAGGACCTCGATGGGTACGAGCGCTTCCACGCCGCCGCGCGCGCCATCTTCGACCGCGGCTTTCTGGAGCTCGGGTACACCTACTTCGGCAATGTCCGTGCGATGCTCGGCGTCGCCCCGGATCTCGTGCGGCTGGACGCGCTGCGGCCGCTGTTCTCGTTCGTGAAGCGCTACTTCAAGAGCGACAAGATGCGGCAGGTGTTCTCATTCGAGCCGCTTCTCGTCGGCGGCAACCCGCAGAGGGTGCCGGCGATCTACGCGATGATCCACTTTGTCGAGCGGACGTGGGGCATCCACTTCGCGATGGGCGGCACGGGCGCGCTCGTAGCCGGTATGGTGCGCAAGCTGGAGGAGATGGGTGGGACGCTGCGCCTGAACGCGGAGGTTGAGCGGATCAACGTCGTCCGCCACGGGCCGGCGCGCGTCGCGACGGGCGTGACGCTGAAGGGCGGCGAGACGCTCCGGGCGGACCTCGTCGTGTCCAACGGTGACTACGCGCACACGTACCTCCACCTCGTCGACCGCGAGCACCGGCGCATCAACCGAGATGCGCTCGTAAAGGCGCGCAAGCAGTCGATGTCGCTCTTCGTGATCTACTTCGGCTTCCGGAAGAGTGATGCGGACCCGGACCTGCAGCACCACAACATCATCCTCGGGCCCCGCTACGAGGAGCTGCTCACGGACATTTTCGACCGCAAGATTCTCGCGACCGACTTCTCGCAGTACCTCCACATCCCGACGCTGACCGATCCGAGCCTCGCGCCCGAGGGGCACCATGCGGCGTACACGCTGATTCCCGTCCCGAACAACCTCTCCGGGCTCGACTGGGACGCCATCGGACCCCGCTTCGCCGAGACGATCCTGACGTTCCTCGACGAGCGCGGCTACCTCCCGGGCCTGCGCGAGCGGCTCGTCTACCAGAGCTTCGTCACGCCGGACTACTTCGAGGGGACACTCAACTCGTACGTCGGCAACGGCTTCGGCGTCGAGCCCGTCCTCACGCAGTCGGCGTTCTTCCGGCCGCACAACCGAAGCGAGGACGTGTCCAACCTCTACCTCGTCGGTCAGGGCACGCAGCCGGGCGGCGGAACGCCGAGCGTGATGATGTCGGCCAAGATGACGGCCCGCGAGGTCGCGCGCGACTTCGGCGTCGCAGCTGAGATCGTCAACGGCGTTCCTGACGAGGTTGGGATCTAGCAAGAGCGGCCGGAGACCCACTCGGGGTTTCCGGCCGCGTCACGAACGTTGATCTGGCGAGCCGAGGTCAGCCGCCGAAGGCGTTGATGCCGGTCGCCTCCTGCCCGAGCACGAGCGTGTGCACCTCGTCCGTGCCCTCGTAGGTCACGACCGATTCGAGGTTGGCCATGTGGCGCATGACCGGAAAGACCCCGAGTACGCCGTTGCCGCCGAGCAGCTGCCGGCTCGTCCGGGCGACGCTGAGAGCCGTGCGGACGTTGTCGCGCTTGGCGAGCGAGACATGGGCCGGGCGCATCGTCCCCTCGTCCTTCATGCGCCCGAGGCGCCACGCGACGAGCTGCGCCCGCGTGATGTCGGCGAGCATGTCGGCGATCTTGGACTGGACGAGCTGGAAGCCCGCGATGGGCCGCCCGAACTGCTCGCGCGAGGTCGTGTGCTGGATCGCGGCGTCGTAGCAGGACATCGCGGCGCCGAGGACGCCCCACGCGATGCCGTAGCGGGCCTGCGTGAGGCACGAGAGCGGCCCCTTTAGGCCTTTCACGTTCGGGAGCATCGCGTTGAGCGGGACGCGCACGTCGTCGAGGACGATCTCGGAGGTGACGGCGGCGCGGAGGCTCCACTTGTCGCCGATGCGGGGGGCCGAGAAGCCCGGCAGGTGCGTCTCGACCAAGAAGCCGCGCACGTCGCCCGCATCGTCCTTGGCCCAGACGACAGCGACGTCGGCGATGCTCGCGTTCGTGGACCACCGCTTGTGGCCCGTGATGACGTACTCGTCGCCGTCGCGGACGGCGCGCGTCGTCATCGAGCCGGGATCCGAGCCGACGTTCGGCTCGGTGAGCGCGAAGCAGCCGATGGCCTCGGCCGTAGCCAGTCTGGGCAGCCAACGGCGCTTCTGCTCTTCGGAGCCGTACTGGAAAATCGGGTACATCACGAGCGAGCCCATGACGGAGCAGAACGAGCGGACGCCCGAGTCGGCGCGCTCGACCTCCTGCATCGCGAGCCCGTAGCCGATGCTCGACATCCCACGACCACCGTATTCGACCGGGATCGTCGGACCGACGGCACCCGCGCGTGCGAGAGCCCGCGCCGCGTCGATCGGAAAGACGAGCGCCTGCGCGTGCTGCTCGATCACGGGGAGGACGTCCGCGTCCACGACGGCACGGATCCCGTCTCGGAACGCCTTCTCGTCGTCGGTGAGCAGGTCGTCGATGCGGTAGAAGTCCAGCGCCGTGAAGGCAGCGGGGTCGTAGAAGCCGTTCGTGACGCCGTGCGGGGCCGTTCCGAGGGGCAGATAGTCGGCCGGGTCGCCCGACTGGGCAGACGGATCGAAGGGAGCCTGGTCGAAGCGGTGCGCCGGGGCGCCATCGCCCGAGCCGGAGGTGCCGGAGGTCGTCGGGTCGAGCGTCGGGGAGTCCATCGGAGGCGCGGTATGTTCAGAGTGACCGTCCGGCCGGCGAGAGCGGCCGGGACGGGGAAAGCTACGGTCTCCCGCCACCCGCCCCGCCGCGCCATGTTCCGCCGTCTTGCCCTCTTCGCCGCCCTCGCCACACCGCTCGCGGCTGCTCCGCCTGCGAGCGCTCAGGCCGCCCCGCCACGCTTCGGCGTCGGCTTCGACGTGCTGGGCGCGCTCCCGGACCAGGACCTGGTGCCCGAGGGCGTCGCGGTCGGCCTGCGCGGGCGCGTCGCCCTGCCGATCAACGCCGACCTGTCGGTCGCGGTCGACCTCGGCCTGCTCGCCAGCGTCATCGGCGGCACGGCGGACGCGCGGTACACGCTCAACCCGCAGACGTCCGTCATCGTGACCCTCCCCGGGCGCGGCAACCTGCGCTACCTCCTGGGCGGCTTCGGCGGCTTTGTCCCGCTCGAAGGCGGCGGCGGGGGGCCCACGCTCCACGCGGGCGTCGGGACGGCGATCCCGCTCCGCGACACGAGCCTCTACGCCGAGTTCAACCCGAGCCTCGTGCTGGGCGAGGACGAGACGACGCTCGCCATCGCGGCGCGCGTCGGCGTCATCTTCTAGCGCGGCCGGGCCCGCCCTTCCGTTTCCCCCGGCACTTCACCGCCGCTGCGGCTCCCCGTGCGCGGGCGGCGGTTAACGTCCCAGACTTCCCTCCTGCCCTCCCCCATGGCAAACGCCCCCTACGACGTCGTCGTCATCGGCTCTGGCCCCGGCGGCTACGAAGCCGCGATCCGCGCGCACCAGCTCGGCCTGCGCGTCGCCGTCGTCGAGAAGAACAAGCTCGGCGGCGTCTGCCTCAACATCGGGTGCATCCCGACCAAAGCGCTGCTGAAGTCCGCTGAGGTCGCGTACACGATGCGCCACCTCGGCGACTACGGCCTCTCGATGGGCGGCGACGGCGCCGCCGCAGACGTGCAGGTCGACTTTGCCGCCGTCGTCAAGCGCTCGCGCGGCGTGGCGGACAAGATGAACAAGGGCGTCGGCTTCCTGATGAAGAAGAACAAGGTCAACGTCTACATGGGCGCGGCGACGCTGCTCGGGAACGGCCGCATCGGCATCGCACCGTCGGTTACGATGGACGGCGAGACGGTCGGCGAGGCGACCGAGATCGAAGCCACGAACATCATCGTCGCGACCGGTGCCCGGGCCCGCGCCATCCCGACACTGCCCGTCGACGACGTCAAGATTGTCGACTACAAGCAGGCGATGCTTCAGACGACGCGGCCCGAGTCGCTCCTGATCGTCGGTGCGGGCGCCATCGGCGTCGAGTTCGGCTACGTGTACCACCACATGGGCACGAAGGTCACGATCGTCGAGCTGCAGGACCGCCTCGTTCCCGTCGAGGACGCCGACGTGTCCAAGGAGCTCGAGCGGGCGTACAAGAAGATGGGCGTAACCATTATGACCGGCGCGCAGGTGACGAGGGTGGACACGTCGGGCAAGGGCTGCGCGGTCACCATCACGACGACCAAGGGCGAGCAGGTCGTTCAGGTCGATCAGGTGCTCTCGGCCGTCGGCGTCGTCGGCAACGTCGAGGGGATGGGGCTCGACGAGACGGGCATCGCGTACGACCGCGGCGCCATCAAGGTCGACGCGTTCTACCGGACCACCGTCGAGGGCATTTACGCCATCGGCGACATCATCGGGGCGCCCTGGCTGGCCCACGTGGCAAGCCACGAGGGGATCGTCTGCGTCGAGATGATCGCGCACCAGGAGGGCAAGAACGACCATG
>DASVSE010000406.1:0-2640 GCA_036388235.1 Rubricoccaceae bacterium
GGACCAGTCGTTGACCAGCACGTATCCAAAAATGTGGTCGCGCGCGTCCGCAATGTCGACCGACTCACCGAGGGCGTTTCCCGGCCCGACGAACACACCGAGTTCGAGCTCGATGTCGAGTTGACGGCTCGGGCCGAACACCGGCGGGGCATCGTCGTCGGGCCGCGTCTGTCCGCAGGGCCTCACGACCGGCGTGCCGCTCACGACAACGCTCGATGCGCGCCCGTGGTAGCCGACGGGTAGGTGCAGCCAGTTGGGCATGAGCGCGTTGTCCGCCCCGCGAAACATGATCCCGACGTTTGTCGCGTGCTGGCGCGACGAGTAGAAATCGGTGTAGTCGCCGATCTGCGCCGGGACGTGCATCGTCGCCTCGGAGAGCGGGACGAGGGCGGCAGCACGGAGGGCATCGTCGTCGCGGAGATCGGCATCGCCGTCGGTGGCGAGCAGGCGCTGGAGGCGGGCCCGGACCGCGTCCCACGTTCCCTTGCCGGTCGCCATGAACGCGTTGAGCGCGGGTTGTGTAAACGTCCCCGGCGCAACCGGAAGCAGAGATTCGAGCGCGGCGAGGTCGACGACCGTCTCGCCCACACGCGTCCCGCACCGCGGCGCGTCCGTCCCGCGCGAGAAAACGCCGTACGGCAGGTTGTTGAGGCCGAAGCCGAGGGCGGGGTCTGCGTCGAGAAAGGAGGTCACGAGAGGAGCGGGGTCGGGAGGAGGACCTGTCGGATCGTGGCTAGAGCCAGCCGAGTGCGCGGAGGTCGTCGCGGGGTTCGTCGAAGGAGCATGAGCCGTAGCCGAGGGCCGTGCGCGCACGCGCCGCCTCGATCTGCTCGGGGCGCGCGACAAGTCGTTTCCACGCGAGCGTGTCGCCGAGCGACCAGTCGGCCGCATCGCGGCTGTCGAGGATCTCGGCGAGGTCGTCGGCGCGGAGGCTGTGGACGTCGGCGAGGACGGCGCCGCCGAAGACGTTGACGAAGCCGTGCGCGACGGGCCCGGTGAGCGTCTCGTGGCGAAGCGGGTGGTGCAGGCCGGCGGTCGCCTTGAACGCGACGCCCGCCTGGCGAGCCGCCGTCATCGCCTCGGCAAGTGCTTCGGGACTCGGGACGCCCTCGCCGCCGCAGCGGAGCTTGACGGCGAACGCGTTTCGTCCGAGGCGCCCGTTCGCGACGGCGACGGCGTGCGCGGCCGGCTCGGGTGTGTCCGGGTCCGAGAGAAACGGGACCTCAACGGCCACGCGGTCGGCCACGTGCGCCGGGTCCGATGCGAGGCGATGCCCGAGCGCGACGAGCGCAGCCGCGAGCGCGTCGGCGTCTCGGGCGAGCCCTGCAGGCAGACGAAACTCGAAGGCGTCGCAGACGGCCAGGCCGTCGTGTCGCGCCTCGAAGGACCGGGCCTCGGCGACGGCCGCCTCGGCGGCGGCCAGCCACGCGACATCGGGCGGAGCCGACGCGGGGTCCCCGCCGGGCCCGAGTTGAGCACCCGCGGCTGCGGCGCCGAGGACGGAAAAGCGGGCCGGGGCATCGCCGGGGATGCCCGCGAGGAACGGGTCCGCCTCGGCGAGCCGCGCGGCCGGAATGAGAAAGCGGCCCAGCATCCACGCGTCCGCGTCTGTGCGGTAGCGGCCGTAGAGGGCGACGGCGGGCTCCATCGCCAGCTCGGCCGGCGGGAACAGGCCGGCATAGTCGATCAGGCCGTCGAGGAAGGCGAGTCGGGCGGGCGGCATGGTCGGACCCACAGGATCGTTGTGGCGTGGAAGGTAGCCCGTACCTTTGAGGCGTCCGGCCTGCCGGGCGCGCCCTCTCCTCCCCTCTCCGGTCCCATGCGTCAGCTTTCGCCGTCCCTCCTGCTTGTCCTCCTCGCCGCGCTCAGCGCGTGTGCCGTGCCGGCCGCCGGCGGCCTCGGAGGCGCTCGCACGCTCGCCGATGCGGGCAACTATTCTGCCGCCCTCGCCCTCGCCGACACGGCCGTTGCGCGCACGCCGACCGACGCCGAGGCGTACATCCTGCGCGCCGACATCCGCCGCCGTCAGATCGCCGCCGACACGGCATCGGTCGACTCGATAGCCGTCGTGATGGCCCTCGCCGACGCCCAGCGCGCCGTCGCGCTCGCCCCGACGAACGTCAACGCGACCAACGTGATGACCAACCTCTGGATCACGTCGATGAACCGCGGTGGGCAGGCCTTCCAGCAGAGCCCGCCGGACTACCGCGGCGCCCGCATCCTCTTCCGCACGGCCGCGCAGGTCCGCCCGGACTCCGCCCAGAGCCAGGTGAACTACGGCCTCGCGCTCTACGCCTCGGGCAACGAGGACGCCGCCGTCGAGCCCTACCGCACGGCGATCCGCCTCGACCCGACCGACGCCGCGACCTACCGCCGCCTCGGCCGCTCGCTCCTCGCGGCGGATCAGGGCACCGAGGCAATTACGGTCCTTGAGGACGCCGCGACGCGTTTCCCCGAGGACGCCGCGATCCGTGCCGACCTCTTCGCGGCCTACGAGCGCACGCCCGGCCGTGCCGCCGATGCCCTCGCCCGGTACGAGACGGAGCTCGCCCGCGCGACGCCGGCGACCGAGCCCGCGATGCGCCTCCAGTACGGCGTCGCGCTCCTGCAGGCGCGCCGCGTGGACGACGCGATCCGCGA
>DASVSE010000407.1:0-2957 GCA_036388235.1 Rubricoccaceae bacterium
ACGAAGCGGTCTGCTGTAATCTCGAAGCGCCAGTCGCCCGGGCGCGTCTCGGGACGCCACCGAGCGACTTCAACGGCGCATGTCCGGTTGATGGTCTCCGATGCGGTCCGGCAGAACGAGCTGAACTCGTGACGCCCGAGGATCGCCTCGGCCGCGCGGTTCATGGCCTCGAACGCGTCGGCGCCGAACGGCGTCGCGCCGCGGAGGACGACGCGCGTGCGGCGGTCGAGCGCGCGGGCGCCCGTCGCGACGTGGTAGTGGTACGTCCGCGAGACGGCGTCGAAACGGGCATGGAAGCCGGGGGGCGCGGTCTCGGCGCAGCGGACGGCAATGCCCGACGGCAGCAGGCCGGCCAGCGACGCGAGCAGCCGGTGCACGTCGAGGTCGGTCTCGGTCTCGAACTGCGCGACTTGCCCGCGCGCGTGCACGCCCGTATCGGTCCGTCCTGCCCCGACGATGCCAATTGGCCCGCGCAGAATCGTCGCCAGCGCGTCCTCCAGCGCTTCCTGCACGCTCGGGCCGTTGGCCTGCCGCTGCCAGCCGCGGAAATCGGTCCCGTCGTATTCGACGAGCAGGCGGATCGTGGGCACGGGCGCGGCGGTAGGGGAGGCAAGGTAGCCGGACTGGCTGCCTGCCCCGACCCGTTCGCTGCTGCCCGAATGCCTGACTTCCCGCGTCGCGTGTATCTCACGGGCCCGATGGGCTCGGGCAAGAGCACGGTCGGGCCACTTCTCGCGGATGCTCTCGGGACGCGCTTCGTGGATCTCGACTGGCTCGTCGAGGCGCGCACGGGCCGTTCGGTCGCGAGCCTGTTCGCCATCGCTGGCGAACGAGCGTTCCGCGTCGCCGAGGCCGGAGCGCTGGCCGAGACGACGCGTGGCGAGCCCGCCGTCGTCGCGACGGGCGGCGGGACGCTCGCGATCCCGGGCAACCTCCGGGCGGCCCGAGCCGCCGGGGCCGTCGTGTGGCTGCGGGCCGCGCCCGAGACGCTCGCCGCTCGCCTCGCCGCGACTGACCTGACCGCCCGCCCGCTCCTTGCCGGGCCCGATGGACGTCCCCTGGCCGGGTCGGCCCTGCTCACCCGCCTCCGCAGCCTGATCGACGCCCGCGAGCCGTTCTATGCTCAGGCAGATGTAGTCGTCGATGCCGACGGCGCTCCCGAGGCCGTCGCCCGAACTGCCGCCGAGGCGCTTCGCGGCTGGCAACGAGAGGGCCTCTCAGACGACGCGGGATACCACCCCTGAGAGAGGCACGCTCGGCCCCACAGCGGGCACTCCGCGTTTCGGAGCGCCGCCGGCTCCTCAGGCAAGGCGGAAGGAGCGGCGGTGGTGCGGGCTCGGGCCGTGCGCGGCGATCGCCGCGTAGTGCTGCGCGGTCGGGTAGCCTTTGTGCTGCGCCCAGCCGTAGACCGGGAAGTCGACGTCGAGCGCGACCATAAGGCGGTCCCGCGTGACCTTTGCCACGACCGACGCGGCGGCGATGGACAAGCTGATCCCGTCGCCGCGGACGACCGTTTCCTGCGCGCACGGCGCGTCCGGAATCGCACGGTTGCCGTCGATGAGGAGCACGTCGGGCGCGAGCGGGGAGAGGGCGAGGACGGCCCGGCGCATTGCCTCCATCGCCGCCCAGAGCACGTTCAGCCGGTCTACGTCCTCGGGCGAGCACTGCCCGACGCCGACGGCGACGGCGAGGCGTCTGATCTCGGGCACGAGCGCCTCGCGCTGCGCGGATGTGAGCTTTTTGGAGTCGTCGAGGCCCGGTATGCGGGCGTCTGGCGGCAGCACAACGGCTGCGGCGACGACAGGCCCGGCGAGGCACCCGCGCCCCGCCTCGTCGCACCCGGCGACGATGAGCCGGCCAGCCGCGCGGTGGCGCGCTTCGATGGAGAGGTCGGGCACCTAGAGCGCCCGAATGACGCGGCACGGATTCCCCGCCGCGAGGACGCCCGCCGGCACGCTCCGCGTGACGACGCTCCCGGCCCCGATCACGCAGTCGTCCCCGATCGTGACGCCGGCCATGACCAGCACCCCGCCGCCGATCCACACGTTCTCGCCGACCGTGATCGGCGAGCCGAGTTCGAGCCCCTCGCGGCGCACGGCCGGATCGACGGGGTGCGTGGCCGCATAAAACTGCACGCCCGGCCCGACGAGCGTCTTCGCTCCGATCGTGACCGGGCACGTGTCTAGGATCACGCAGTTGAAGTTGATGAACACGTCGTCGCCGAGCGTGACGTACGTCCCGTAGTCCACCTGAAGCGGCGGGACGACCTCGACGCGCTCGCCGACGTGCCCGAGCAGACTGCTCAGCGTCGCCGCGTCGGGGGACGCGTTGTAGGTGCGGACGAGGGCTCGGGCGTGAGCACGCGACGCGGCGAGATCAGGGTCGTTGGCGAAATAGAGGTCGCCGGCCAGCATCTTCTCGCGCTCGGTCATCGGGCTCACTCGGAGTAGGTGTCCGGCAGGTCGTTCTCGTACAGGACCACGTCGCCGTCGGCGAGGAGGCCCGCGAGCAGGTCGCGCGCCTCGAAGAACGACCCGGCCGTGTGGATGCGGTCGGACGGGAAGCCGGCGGCGTCTAGGCCCTCGCGGATCGGGGCGGTCTGCTTGCGCCCGACGAGGACGGCGAGGTCCCCGGGGGCGGTGAGCGCCCGCGCGATGTCCGTCCCGAAGGTGCGGTTCAGCTCGGCCTGCCGCTCGCCCATCTCGACCATGCCGGGCGTGACTACGACGCGCCGGCCGCCTGGGGGGACCGCCATCTGGCCCAGAATGTCGACCGCGTTGCGCGCGCCGACAGGGTTCGAGTTGAACGCGTCGTCGATGACCGTTACGCCGTTCTCGGTCCGCAGGGCGAGGCGGTGCGCGACGGGCTTGATGCGCGCGACGCCGTGCGCGATCTGGCGCAGCCGCAGCCCCATCGCGCGCCCCGCCGCGACGGCGAGGAGCACGTTGAGGACGTTG
>DASVSE010000408.1:0-1626 GCA_036388235.1 Rubricoccaceae bacterium
CACGCCATGAACACCGCACGGACCGTCCTGCTCTCTCTCGCGCTGTTCCTGACCGCGACCTCTGCCCGCGCCGGCGGCGACCCATCCGACGGGCACTCGCACGGCGCCGAGGTCGGCGGCGCCTCGTCGTCGGTCGCTGCAGGCGCTGTCACGACGGCCGCGATGACGCCCCGCTTCGAGGTCGTCCTCAAGCACGCGCCCGTCCGCGGCGGCGAGCCGTACAGCGGCCGGCTCTACGTCGCCGACTTCGCGGCGAACCGGCCCGTCCCCGGTGCCACGGCCGAGATTCAGGCCCCTGGCGTGGCTGGCGGGCCGTTCACTGTCACGGCGACGGACGAGCCCGGCGTCTACGCCGTCACTAGGGCCAAAGGCTTCCCGCGCGACGGCCGGTATGACCTCACTGTGAGCATCCAGGCTGGCAGCGTCTCGGACCTCGTTCTCCTGACGGGGCTCTACGTCGGGCCGGTCGCGGTGCCCGCAGGGGTTCCGGCGGCGGACCCGTCGGGCGGCGGCTCCTTCCCGTGGGTCTGGGTGCTCGTCGTTGCAGCGCTCGGGCTCGGCTTCGTCGCCTTCCTCGTCCACAGCGCCCGTCAGCGCCGGCAGGTCCCACCGCCGGACGCCCACACGGACCTGCCCACCAACGCGCCACTGCCGGGCGCCTCATCCGTTCAGTCCCCGACGGCACGCCAGTCCACCCCCGAGCCCTCGCTCTCATGACCGCACGTCTCCGGATTTCCAGCGCCCGGTGGGTCGCAGCTCTGTCGGTCGCGCTCGCCTTTGCGGTTGTCGCCTACGGCGACGCGCTCGCTCACGGCGGCGAGGACCACTCCGGCGACGCGGCGGCGACCGCCACCCCCGCCGGTGATACGCTCGTCGTGGAGCAGGACGCCCAGTTCGCGCTTGGCCTCGTGACCGCCCTCGCGGACACGACAACCGTCGGTGAGACGATCCGCATCCAGGGCGTGATGGCTCCCGCACCGGGAGGCGAGGCCGTGGTTTCGTCGCCTCAGGCGGGCCGCCTCGTCTCCAGCCGGCTCCCAACGGTCGGCACGGCCGTCCGGGCCGGGCAGACCATCGGGACGGTCGAGGGCTCGATCGCTGCACCCGACGTGGCCGGCCTCCGCCAGAGCCAGGCCGCGGCCGAGGCCGACGTGGCGCAGGCCCGCGCCGACGTGACGCGGCTGCGCGCGCTAGCCCGTGTCGTCGCGGGCAAGGAGATTCAAGCCGCCGAGATCCGGCTCCGCGGCGCCGAGGCCCAGCGTGCCGCGCTCGCGGGCGCGCTCGGGGCCGGCAACCGGTACACGCTCACGGCGCCCATCTCGGGCATCGTCGCCGAGGTCACGGCGACCGTCGGCGGGCAGGTCGAGGCCGGCGCCCCGCTCGTTCGCATCGTCAGCCTCGACCGGCTCCAGGTCCGCGGTCGTGTCTTCGAGCAGGACCTCGGCCGCCTCCGCGAGGCAACCGGAGAGGCGACCGTCACGGCCGATGCCTACGGCGACGTCCCCTTCCGCGCGCGTCTGCTCTCGACCGGGGCCGTCGTGGATCCGGCCTCGCGGACGCTCGACGCCGTCTTCTCGGTCGTCAACACGGGTGGCCTCCTCAAGTCGGGCCAGACCGTCACGCTCG